>CAZHWG010000214.1:0-3951 GCA_964535925.1 uncultured Sphingorhabdus sp. | reverse complement strand
GCTTGTCCGACATGTCCCAGTTCATCGCCAGTGCGAAGACGCCGAGGCCCGCGACAAGAACCAGGCCGAGAACGATCGTGCGCATATTGTCGACCTCGCCGATGCCTGCGAGGATCAGCGCGATGATGGTGCCGGCGATCGCTGCAGCGCCGACCGCAACGGTGATCGGCACCATGAAGCGCCGCCAATGTAGCCAGGTCGCCCCGGCGGTGATCAGCGCGATCCCGGCGATTAGGGTGGACATCAGCCGCGGGTCTGGGTTGCTGCCGAACATGTCTTCGCCGCCGACCGCAATAAAGCCGCCGAGCATCGCGAATATCCCGCCCGAAAAGGCGAGCAGTAGCAGGATGCTGGGCAGCGCCATGCGGCGCTGGCGGGTGAAATATTCGGCCAGCGCCCAGGCCGAGCCGGCGACCAGCGCGCCTGCCAGCGGCGACGGACCATCGACCGGCCAGATCGACTGGCCGATCCAGCCGACCGCGACCAGCAGGATCGCCGCGGCAATGCTGACGAAAATGTCGTTGAAGCCGGTCAGGAGGCGAAAGCTCTCCTCGTCGACCGCCGGTGTTTCGCGCAACGTCGCGACATGCGCGCGCAATGCGGCTGCTGCTTCGGCGCTGATCGCGCCATCGGCAACCGCCGTCTGGATATCGGTTTCGCTATACATCCCCTGTCCTTTTCTTTGATCGTTACGATCTTGCCCGGGATGGGATTTAGCACATGCGTGTTATGTTGGCAATACAGTTAGCCGTCCTGGAGCAGCTTGAGGATCGTGCCCGCCTGTTCGGCGCCCGATTGCGGCACGATTTCACCGGTCCGGTCGGTAATGCGGTCGATCGCGGCGGCGACGCCTTCGGGGGTCTGCTGGTCGGCGGGCAGCGCGACACCCTGCGTCAGAGTGACATAGGCGGCCTGGTAGACACCAGCACCAGCGCCCATGATCATGTTGGTCGGCGCGTCCTGGCTGACCAGATAGAGCGCGGCGGGTGCGACGCTTTCGGGCGAGAACAGCGCCTGCAGAGCCTCGGGGAAGATGTCCTCGGTCATCCGCGTCGCCGCGGTCGGCGCGAGCGTGTTGACGCGGATGTCGTATTTGGCGCCCTCGATCGCGAGCGTCTTCGTGAGGCCGGCAAGGCCCAGCTTGGCGGCGCCGTAATTGGCCTGGCCGAAATTGCCGAACAGGCCGGTCGACGAGGCGGTCATCATGATGCGACCATAGGCCTGTTCGCGCATTACCTCCCAGACCGCCTTGGTCGCGTTGGCCGAGCCGTTGAGGTGGACGTCGACGACGAAGGCGAAATCCTCCGGGCTCATCTTCGCGAAGCTCTTGTCGCGCAGGACGCCGGCGTTGTTGATCAGGATGTCGATCCGGCCCCAGCGGTCCTTGGCGCGCGCGACCATTGCTTCCATCTGGGCATATTCGGTGACGCTGCCACCATCGGCGATCGCTTCGCCGCCCGCCGCCTCGATTTCGGCAACCACCTTGGCGGCGGCGTCCGAATGGCCGGTGCCGTCGCGTGACCCGCCGAGATCGTTGACCACGACCATCGCCCCGCGGCGCGCGAGTGCGAGCGCGTATTCACGGCCCAGGCCGCCGCCGGCGCCCGTCACGATGGCAACGCGTCCGGTAAAGTCGATCGTCATGGCGAAATCCCCTGAGCTGATGGCGTGCAATATTCGGTGCCCCGATTGGCGGTCACAAGCGCGCGGGGCAAGCCCTTTGGTGGCTTGGCGACAAGCGGTGTCAAATATCCGTCACACAACCGCCTTCGAATCGTAACAGCTTGGTTCTAGCCGCGTCATCGACGCCTTCGGGCATTCCATTTTTCGGGGATCACCATGACACGTACTCTCGCCGCCGCGCTGCTTTCGGCCAGCGCCGTCACCGCCTTTGCCACGCCCGTTCACGCGCAGGAGATCAGCGCAGACGAAGCCGCACAGTTGCGCGCCCAGATCACGGCGATGAAGGCGCAGCTCGCCACGCTCGAGGCGCGCATCGCCGCCACCGATCGCACCGCGCAGGCCGCCGGCCAGGCCGCGGCGAACGCCGACGTCAAGGCGCAGGCCGCGACCGAGGCGGCAGGCAAGGCGACGACGGCAGCTAACGGCGTACCGTCGATCGCGTGGAAGGGCGCTCCCGAATTCGAAGGCGAGGGCGGCTGGAGCTTCAAGCCGCGCGGCCGGCTGCAATATGATGCCGCGTCGGTCGGTTCGCCCGCCGGTGTGACCGACCGGGGGCTTGGCTTCGGCAACGAAGTGCGTCGCGCGCGGCTCGGCGTAGAGGGCGATATTCCGGGCGGCTTCGGCTACAAGTTCGAACTCGACTTCGCCGGCAATTCGACCGAGATCACCGACGCCGTCCTGACCTACAAGGACAAGGGGCTGGGCATCACCATCGGCCAGCACAACAACTTCCAGAGCCTTGAAGAGCTGACCAGCAGCCGCTTCCTGACGACGATGGAACGCGCCGCGTTCACCGATGCATTCAATTTCGAGCGCCGCGTGGGTGTCTCAGCGGCCTACACCTCGGGCGCCGTACTCGTCCAGGGCGGTGCATTCACCGACAACATCGCCGATCTCAACAACGATGAGAACAACAGCTATGGATTCGACGGCCGCATCGTCTTCATGCCCAAACTGGGCGCGACGCAGCTGCACCTGGGCGCCTCGGCGCATTATCGCGACCTCAACGATGCCGCCGCGTCGGTGCGCTATCGCCAGCGACCGTTCGTCCACACCAGCGACACGCGCTTCCTCGACACCGGCGCGATCTCGGCCAGCGCCGAAAAGAGCTATGGCCTCGAGGCCGCAGCGATCAACGGGCCCTTCCATGTCGCGGGCGAGGCCTATTGGCAGAATGTTTCGCGTCCGGGCCTTGCCGATCCGACCTTTTTCGGCGGCTATGCTGAGGTCGGCTATTTCCTGACCAAGGGCGATACGCGCGGCTACAAGAATGGCACGTTCGATCGCGTGAAGCCAAAAAATGGCGTCGAAAAGGGCGGATTGGGCGCGGTGCAGCTCAACCTGCGGTACGATTATCTTGACCTCAACGACGGCCTCATCGTCGGCGGCAAGCAGAACGGCTATGCGGTTTCGCTTGTCTGGACGCCGACCGCCTATACCCGCTTCATGGTCAATTACGGCCGCATGCAATACGACGACGCGGCAGTGCCCGCAGCAGGCGGCGACCGTAGCTACGGCATCGACGTGTTCGGCGTGCGCAGCCAGATCGACTTCTAACCGGCCATAGACCTCGCGTCGTCGTCCCCCTCCCGACGACGCCAGAACGCCGGAATCCGTAACGCGGGTTCCGGCGTTTTTCGTTCGTGCGGGGCTCGGGCCGTGGCGACCGGACTGGCGTCAGATGCGCCCTTCGGCGTCGAGCGCATAGCCAGCCGAGCGGACGGTGCGGATGCGGTCGGGCCGGCCGCCTGCGTTGATCGCCTTGCGCAACCGGCGGATATGGACGTCGACGGTGCGTAGCTCGATGTCGCTATTCTGGCCCCAGACGCTGTCGAGCAGGCGCTCGCGCGAAAAGACGTGGCCGGGATGTTCGAGAAAATGACGCAGCAGGCGGAACTCGGTCGGGCCGAGCGCAATCGGGTCGCCGTCGCGGCGGACGCGATGCGCCACCGTGTCGATCTCGATATCGGCATAGCGCAGCGTTTCGCCCGCCAGCGCGGGACGAACCCGGCGGAGCACCGCCTGGACGCGCGCTATCAGCTCGCGTGGGGAGAACGGCTTGATGACGTAATCGTCGGCGCCGGTATCGAGGCCGCGGATGCGGTCTTCCTCTTCGCCGCGCGCGGTGAGCATGATGATCGGCACGTTGGCGGTGCCGGGATCGCGGCGCAAACGGCGACAGACCTCGATCCCAGAGAGATTCTCGACCATCCAGTCGAGCAGGACGATGTCGGGGGTCTCGCTGGCGAGCCGGCTGCGCGCCGCGGT
>CAZHWG010000213.1:0-3952 GCA_964535925.1 uncultured Sphingorhabdus sp. | reverse complement strand
CGTCTTCACCCCGGGTCGCGACACCACGGTCGAGGAAATCAACGCGGCGCTCAAGGCGGCATCCGAAAAGGGCCCGATGAAGGGCATCCTCGATTACACCGACCAGCCGCTCGTCAGCTCGGATTTCAATCATTATCCGGCCAGCTCGACGATCGACAGCCTCGAAACCTCGGTCATGGACGGCAAGCTGTGCCGCGTCGTGTCGTGGTACGACAACGAATGGGGTTTCTCGAACCGCATGATCGACACCGCCGGTGTAATGGCAGGGTTGCTGTAACGGTCGTGCCCCGGACCTGATCCGGGGCCGATCGGCCGACGATTCCCCTGGCGGAGCGCCGGAGATGGTTCCCGCCTTCGCGGGACCGCGCAAAAGGAAGTCCATGACCAAGGCATTCAAGACCCTCGACGATATCGGTGACGTGACGGGCAAGCGCGTGCTCGTCCGGGTCGATCTCAACGTGCCGTTTGCCGATGGCCGGGTGACCGACGACACGCGGATGCGCGCGGCGGTGCCGACGATCACCGAGCTTGCCGACAAGGGCGCGATCGTCCTGCTGCTGAGCCATTTCGGGCGGCCCAAGGGCGCGAAGAGCTCGACCGAATCGCTGAGCATGATTACCGGCACGCTCGAACATGTGCTCGGTCGCGAGGTGATGTTCATTCCCTATTCGTCGGGCCAGGGCGCGATCGACGGCGCCGCGGTGCTCGAGCCAGGCGATATCGGCGTGCTCGAGAACACCCGCTTCGAGCCGGGCGAGACGAGCAACGATCCGTCGCTGGTCGCCGAGATGGCGCGCGTCGGCGATCTCTACGTCAACGATGCCTTTTCGGTCAGCCACCGCGCGCATGCCTCGACCGAGGGCCTGGCCCATGCGTTGCCGGCGTTTGCCGGGCGCGCGATGGAGGCCGAGCTGAGCGCGCTCGAACAGGCGCTGGGCGATCCCGAGCGGCCGGTCGCGGCGGTCGTCGGCGGCGCCAAGGTGTCGAGCAAGCTCGACGTGCTGCGCCACCTCGTCGGCAAGGTCGATCATTTGATCATCGGCGGCGGAATGGCGAACACCTTCCTCGCTGCGCGCGGCGTCGATGTCGGCAAATCCTTGTGCGAGCATGATCTGACCGACACCGCCAACGCGATCCTCGACGCCGCCGACCATGCCAACTGCACGGTGCATCTGCCTTATGACGTCGTGGTGGCAAAGGAATTTGCCGCAAATCCGCCGTCGCTGCGCAGCTGCAATGTCCACGAGGTCGCCAGAGACGAGATGATCCTCGATATCGGCCCCGCCGCGACCGAGGCGCTGGCCGACGTCTTGAAGACGTGTCGCACGCTCGTCTGGAACGGCCCGCTCGGCGCGTTCGAGACGCCGCCGTTCGATGCCGCGACGGTTGCATTGGCGCGCCACGCCGCGGCCTTGACGCGCGAGGGGTCGCTCGTCTCGGTGGCGGGTGGCGGCGATACCGTCTCGGCGCTCAACCATGCGGGCGTTGCGGGTGATTTCACTTTCGTTTCAACCGCAGGCGGAGCGTTCCTCGAATGGATGGAGGGGCGCGAACTGCCCGGAGTCGCGGCACTGCGAGCGTGAAGCGCGCGAACGCGCGACACCGGCGCGGCTCTTGCCTCGCCAAAACCGCGTCGCTATCAGCCTGACCACCACGAAAACCCCGAGGACGAACGCATGTTTAACCGCGAAATGATGGCGAAGATCACCGAGGGCAAGGGCTTCATCGCCGCGCTCGACCAGTCGGGCGGTTCGACGCCCAAGGCGCTCAAGGGCTATGGCATCGAGGCCGACGCCTATGGCAATGACGAGGAAATGTTCGGCCTGATCCACGCTATGCGCGAGCGCGTCATGACCGCGCCGTCGTTCGGCGATGGCAAGTTGATCGGCGCGATCCTGTTCGAGCGGACGATGGACGGCGAGGCCGACGGCATGCCGGTGCCGCAGTTGCTGTGGGAGCGCGGCGTCGTGCCCTTCCTCAAGGTCGACGAGGGCCTCGAGGACGAAGCCGACGGCGTCCAGATGATGAAGGCGATGCCCGATCTCGCGACGCTGCTCGAACGCGCGCGCGCGAAGGGGATTTTCGGGACCAAGACGCGTTCGCCGATCAACCGCGCCTCGCCGGGCGGGATCGCCGGAATCGTCGCGCAGCAATTCCAGGTCGCGATGACGATCCTCGATCACGGGCTGATGCCGATCATCGAGCCCGAGGTGAACATCAGGAGCGAGACGCGCGCCGAAGCCGATCGCATGCTCCACGACGAGCTCAAAAAGGCGCTCGACGCGCTGCCTGCCGACCGCCAGGTGATGCTCAAGCTGTCGCTGCCCGCCGAGGCCGGTCTCTATGACGACCTCGTCGATCACCCGCGCGTCGTGCGCGTCGTGGCGTTGTCGGGCGGGTTCAGCCGCGATGAGGCGTGCGCCGAACTGGCGAAGAACAAGGGCATGATCGCGAGCTTCAGCCGCGCGCTGCTTCAGGACCTGCGCAGCGATATGAGCGACGCGCAATTCGATGCCGCGCTGGGCAGCGCGATCGACCAGATCCAGGCCGCCTCGGTCGCCTGACGCGCGGTCCTAGCCGCCTTCGAAACCGAACAGATACTCGTCTTCGGCGACCTCGACACCGGTCTGTTTGTCGGGGCTCGCGGAGGTCAGCGTGAGCGATCGTCCGTGCGTTTCGACCGGTTCGCCGAGGATCAGGTTTTTCGTCTCGCGCCAGCCGGCGCCGTCGATGCGGGCGGTGACGACGAC
The DNA here is from genome assembly GCA_964535925.1 of uncultured Sphingorhabdus sp. Taxonomy (GTDB): domain Bacteria; phylum Pseudomonadota; class Alphaproteobacteria; order Sphingomonadales; family Sphingomonadaceae; genus Flavisphingopyxis. The sequence goes on along the minus strand of CAZHWG010000213.1, from coordinate 1,202 downwards.
GCGCCCGGCCCAGATGCACCGTGCGTTCATCGGGCAACGGCTGTCCTCGACGAGGTGCTGCGGCGTGACGACCAGCGTTCCGACCCGCGTCGCTTCGCCGATTGCGGCGAGACCGTCTGAGCGGACGATTTCGGCATCGACGATCGGGGCGTCGCGATAGGTCGCGCAGCCGGCGATTGCCAGCGCCGGGACCATGGTCATCGCGATCAGGGCGGTTCGCATCGGGACTTTCCTTTCATTCGTGCAGTGGCGGCCGCGCCATCGCGTCTTCCCATGGCGCGGCGGGAGGGTTAGGGGACGCGCATGACCGATCAAGCCTGCCAGCTTTACCTTATCTCTCCGCTGAACGTCGCGGGGGATTTTTCCGACCGGCTCGCGCGGGCGCTCGACGCGGGGCCGGTCGCGGCGTTCCAGTTTCGCGTCAAGGACGTCGACAATCACGCGGCGGCCAAGCTTGCCGAACCGTTGCAGCGGATCTGCGCCGATCGCGACGTCGCCTTTATCGTCAACGACAGCGTCACGCTCGCCAAGCGGCTCGGCGCCGATGGCGTCCATCTCGGCCGCTCCGACGGCGATATCAGGGAGGCGCGCGCCGAGCTCGGCCCGTCGGTGCAGATCGGCGCGACCTGTCACGACAGCCGCCATTTCGCGATGGAAGCGGGCGAGGCGGGGGTCGACTACGTCGCGTTCGGCGCCTTCTACGAAACCCAGACCAAGCCGAGCGAGTACCGTCCCGAACCCGAGATCCTGACCTGGTGGAGCCGGATCTTCGAGCTGCCATGCGTCGCGATCGGCGGGATCACGCCGGCCAATGCGCCGCCGCTGATCGCGGCGGGCGCCGATTTCGTCGCGGTTTGCGGCGCGGTGTGGAATGGCGACGAGGCCAAGGCGGTCGGCGACTTCACCGCGATGTTCGCCAAGTCGGCGGAATAAGCGCCGGTTTCATTTCGGAAACTCAATCGCTTGTGGCGCGTTGGAGGGGGTAAGAAGGCGCGCCGTTCTGCGCGCGCCGTAAACTCCCGGAGATTTCATGCGCACCCTGATCCTTGCCACCGCCGTTTCGGCGCTCGCCCTTTCCGCCTGCAACTTTGCCGACGACAGCGACGCGTCGAACGAGGCGGTCACCACCGCCGACAATTCGGATCCGCTCGCGCCCGCCGACTGGCAGCCCGACCCCATGGCGTCGAACGATGACGCGAGCG
>CAZHWG010000212.1:0-3964 GCA_964535925.1 uncultured Sphingorhabdus sp. | reverse complement strand
TAGAGCTGCGCGGCGAGGATCTTGTTGGGCGCGAGGATCAGCGCCGGGCGCTGCAGTGCGTCGATCACCTTGGCCATCGTGAAGGTCTTGCCCGACCCGGTCACGCCGAGCAGCACCTGGTCGCGCTCGCCCGCCGCCGCCTGTTCGACCAGCTCCTTGATCGCGGTCGGCTGGTCGCCCGCCGGCTCGTAATCGCTGACCAGCTTGAAGCGCTTGCCGCCCTCGGCCTTGGGCGGGCGCGCGGGACGGTGGGGAACGAAGCTCTGCCCGCTGTCGGGCTCGGCGAGACTGGTCCGAATTTCGATTGCCATAGCGCGGGATATGGTCAGGGTAGGGCCTATAAACAATGCAAAAGGAGAGCGATGATGCGAGGACTTTTCATCGGTGCCGCTGCTTGTGCGCTCCTGGCAGCGGGCGGCTGCCAGAAAGCGGACGACGATAAAACGTCGGCCAGGGGCGCAGATACAGCCGAACAAACATCAGACAAAGAGGCCGCGCCCGGCACAATTGCCCAGCGCGAGCCCGGCCTGTGGAAGACCACAGTAGAACTGAAAGAATTGTCGATGCCCGGGATGCCCGACAGCGTCCGCGACAACATGGGTAACATGATGGCGTCGCGGGGATCGAGCGAGATGTGCCTGACGCCCGAACAGGCAGCCGAGGAAGATGTCGCCAAGCGGATGGCGGAAGCTAACGGGAACAGCGATTGCACCTTCGATCGCAAGACGATGGGCGATGGGCGCATCGACGTCGCGGGGACGTGCAAGATCGACGAACGAAACGTCGCCATGACGATGAAGGGCGACATGACCCCGACCCGCATGGACGTTGTGATGACGACCGAAGGCGACGGTCCCGCCGGCCCGATGAAAATGGCGATGCGTCTGGTCAATGAACGCACCGGCGACTGCCCGGGCTGAGCGACGATGCGAGGAATATTAGCGCTCATGGGGGCCTTGCGGGTCGCTTGCGGGTCGAGCGAACGGTTCGCCCCGGGAACATGGGAGACGGCGGCCTGAACGACGTTGAATTGGCTGAGTTCACCAAGCGACTGTCCGCGCTGCGCGACGCCTTGCGCGCGCAGGATAGGGCGGCGTCGGAATCGCGCCAGCCTGTGGCGCTCGACCAGCAATCGGTCGGCCGCTTGAGTCGCATGGACGCGATGCAGCAACAGGCGATGGCCGAGGCCGAGGCGCGCCGCCGCAGCCACGACCTCGCGCGGATCGACGCCGCCTTCCGCCGGATCGAGGAAGGCGAATATGGCTGGTGCGACGCTTGCGGCGAACCGATCGCCCCCAAGCGCCTCGAAATCGACCCGATGGCGACCCGCTGCGTCGGCTGCGCCGCCTGACGCTGATGGCGACCGCGCTGATCGCCGACCGGGCGAGCGCGCTGGTCCGCCGCGAAAAGCTCTCCAACGGCCTCGCCCGCACCTTCATGGGCAAGGACGAGACCGCCACCTCCTAGGGCAAGGCGTCGATCGCCGCCCGGTCGCAACGCGGCCTGGCCGCAGCGCCATCGCCTTGGCCGCGCGCGGCAGGCGGCACCATGAACGGCACCCCGATGCGATGCGCGGCGAACCGCTCGCCGGGCAGCCCGGCGCACTGCGCCTCGAGCGCGAGCATCTTCGGCGGCGTGTCGTACGCCTCCCACGACAGGCGGAACGTCCCCCAGTGGATCGGCAGCCCGGTCGTCGCGCCGAGCCGCTCGAACACTTCGACCGCGTGCTTGGGCCCGATATGCGATCCCGACCACATCTGTCCCGGGGCAAAGCGGAACGCGCCGATCGGGATGATCGCGAGGCGGATCGGTCCGGCGGCGGCGCGGCGCGCCTCGTCAGGCCAGCGCATGTCGCCCGCCCCCGTATCGCCCGCGAAGAACACGCTGCCCGACGGCGTGGCGATGACGAAGCTCGACCAGAAGGCGCGGTTGCGGTCGGCGCCCCAGCGGCTCGACCAGTGATGGTTGCGCGTGACGGTAACGCGCGCGTCCTTGACCTGCGTCGTCCCGCCCCAGTCGATCGCCCGCGCCGGCACGCCTACGCCGGCGATAATCGTATCATTGCCCGGGCTGGTGACGATCATCGGCCGATCGCGATCGTACAATCGCTTCAGCGTCGCGAGATCCATATGGTCGTAATGCGCATGGCTGACCACGATCAGGTCGATGCGCGGCAGGTCGTCGAACGCGATTCCCGGCTGCGCCACGCGCTCCGGCCCGATGCCGAACGGTCCGGCGACATCGCTCCAGATCGGGTCGGTCAGGATGTTGAGCCCCGGCGTCTCGATCAGCACGTTTGCATGGCCGACCCAGGTCGCCCGCATCTCGCCAGGCTTGAGCGGCGGCAAGGTCAGCGGCTTGGCCTGGGCCACGGCGACGCGCTCGGGCCAGGCCGGTCGCTCGTCGGCGCTGGTGATCCAGCGCAGCAGGAAACCGGGCGAGCCGCGCCGCGCGCCGCGGTCGCGCGCATTGCGCGTGGGATCGCCCTCCCATTCGCCTTCGCCGTCATCGGGATTGAAGAAATGCGCGCCGTCGAAATGCGCGCTTGTCGGGCCCTCGTAATAAATGCGGTCGAGGAAACGCGGAACGATCATCACCGCCAGCAGCAACGCGACGATTGCCCACAGCACGATCGTGCCAACCCATCGCGCCACCGCGCTCATCATTCGCATTCGAAACTGTCCCGCCGCTGATCGAACGCCCGCGATAGCATGCCGCGCCGTGCGGGCAATGCCGACAATTCTGTCCACCCATCAGCGTCCCGCGGCAATCGCCCCGGTTCGGTTGATCGATATCAGCGCCGCCGATTGGTCAGCAGGGCAAAGACGATGACGTTGATCATCGTGTAGAGCCCGTAGAGCAGCAGCATCGCGATCGGCCAGCTCTGGCTGAACAGCATCGCCATCAGCAGCAGGACGAATTCGAAGGCATAGCTGGTGTAGCGCCCCATCACGCGCTGGATCGGCAGGACCGACGCCTGGATGATCGGGTCGCGGCTTTCGATCAGCGCGCGGTGCATCGCGAAATTGCCGATCCCGGCGAGGAAGATGAAGATCAGCGACAGCGTCATACGCCCGATATAGGTGCCCCGGGCTCAATCTCCAGCCGCCATGCGGTGCTGCCCGCGAGCCGGTCTTGCTCAGAGCAGTATCCGCCCCAGCAGGATCAGCACGATCGCGCCGAGCAGCGAGGCGAAGAAGCCCGCGCGTTGGAACCCGCCGCCGATCCCGCCCGGCCGCCGCGATGCGGTAAAGAGGCCCGCGAGCAGCGAACCGCCGATGCCGAGCAGCGTCGTCATCCAGAATCCCATGTCGACCGCGCCGGGATAGACAAAGCGCGCGAGCAGGCCGACGAGAAAACCGACGAGGATTGTCGAGATGATGTTGATCATGAAACCTAATTCCTTCGCCAATTTATCCAATGGCGATTCTAGCCGCTGTCGGGGCGATGGCAATTGCATCTTTATGACAAAAAAATTTCACCCCCCGATGCAGGCTTGCAACGCCCCCCGGCAAGCCCGCCGCAGAGGCGGCTTTGCGTTGCGTCCAGACTCGCTTTGTTCTCGTCGCCCGCTGTGCCGAAACGGGTTAAGCCGGAATTTACCGCCTTGCATCTCAGATTCGATGTGGCACTATCCATGGTGGGTCGTCGCCAGGGGGCACCCCTAGACGTAGTGGTGGAGCCGGAACGTGGATTTTCCGCGGGCTCCCGAGCTGCGCCTTCGGAACGGGCAAATCGGCGATATAAATCTGTGGATGAAAGACGCGTTTTTTCCCCGCAGCGACCCCAAAAATGATAGGGAGGGATTTCGCCCTTCCGAATCGAACGAATAGTGAACATACGGAGCGGGCGTCATGGATTTCAGGGATACGGAGCGGAGCGATATGGGTAGCATGAGCGATACGCTGGAGAACGACGCGATCGAGAGCGCGATGCCGGCCGGCGGGCACCTCTTCTACGCGAC
>CAZHWG010000211.1:0-3979 GCA_964535925.1 uncultured Sphingorhabdus sp. | reverse complement strand
TGAGGTTGGGCTAGAAAGCCGTAGATCAAAAGTAGGCTAGCCGGCCGAAATGCCTCCCAGTGGTGCCGAAGTTTTTGCTATAAACGCTCTACTTGTAGATTTGAAGAGTGTCACCCGCTAACATGTGTGACTTCTTCTTGGGTCGAAGGACAGGAATGGTGGAAAAAATTGTCGGGCGACGGCCGCGCGCCGACGCTAGGTGGGCTGCCACCACATCGCTCCTCGCACTTTTTCACTTGAGTTGTTCGGCGGCGGCTCTCGCGCAAGAGGTGCCCGACACGTCGGAACTCCCGTCGGAGGACGCCGACGCCGAGTTGACCGATGAAAACGTCATCATAGTGACCGGCAACAGGGTAATAATCGCTTCACCGCAGGACATACCTGTTGAGCAATCCTACGATGAGGATTTCATCGCTTCCTATGCTGTCAGTACCGTCGGCGAGCTGCTTGATGAAATACGCGCGGAGAATGGTGATCGGGAGCTGTCGATTCTCGTGAACGGGCGCCCCATGGTTGACGCCGGGGATATAGCCGGTCTGCCCGTCGAGGCGCTTGCCCGCATCGAAGCGCTTCCTCGCGGCGCCGCCCAACAGATAGGGGGCACCGCGGGGCAACGAGCCTATAACATCATTCTCAAGCCATCGGTGCGCAGCGCCACCTTCACGGGAAGTGAGGAGTTCGCGACCGAAGGAGGATGGACCGGGACAAAGGGCGAAGCGCTGTTCACCTACATCAAGGGCTTAGATCGGCTCAACCTGACCATACGGGGTGCGGACTCGGGCAGCCTTTTCGAGGCGGAGCGAGGTCTCTTTTCCGATATCGAAGGGGACCTTTTTTCCTCGCCAGGCAACATCATCCCGACGACAGGAGTTGAGGTAGATCCGGCTCTGAGCTCCCTCGCGGGTCAACTGGTGACGATGGTCGCGTTGCCGCAGGGCAATTCCCATCCGACGCTCGCCGATTTCATACAGGGCGCCAATCAGACAAACCCCAGCCGCCAAAGCTCCTTTCGCACTTTGCGCGGAGCTTCCCGCCCGATTGACCTCGCATTGTCAGGAAGCAAGAATTTGGCCGATTGGCTCAACCTTTCATTCAACGGCCGCTTGGGGTGGACAAGGGGAGAGTCCTTCAACGGTCTGGCCAGGGCGCGCTTCCTCGTTCAGCGCGACAACGATTTCACTCCTCTGTCATCGCCTGTGTTCATTGCGCTGGAGGACCCAACTCGGCCGCTGAGGAGCCTCAGCCGCGGCAATTCTCAAGGTATTTCCTCGACCCTGAACTCTACGATCGGCGATTGGCGCGCCACCCTCTCTGCCCGATGGGACAGGCAGCAACGGCGCAGTTCGTCACAGTTTTCCTTCTTGAGCGACGATCTGGAGCTAGTTGGGGAACAGACCAACCCGTTCGATGGCTCGCTCGCATCACTGATCCCGGTCAGCGACAGGATGACGCGCAGCAAGCGGAGTTTTACCCAGATCACCGCCGAAGCAGATGGGCCTCTCATGAAGCTGTGGGCCGGGCCTCTGCGCGGTCGATTTGGCGTCGGGGCTAATTGGACAGACTACATTGCCACGGATCGCAATGGCCGGCGATCGATCGGGCGGCACGAGTATTCGGTTAGAGCGGGCCTGACTCTTCCGCTCACCAGCAGCCGAGAAGGCCTATTCCTGGCGGCGCTGGGCGATAGCGAACTTGCGGCTGACTTCGGTCGGGTCGATCTCGGACGGTTCGGCACGCTTCACACACATTCGCTCGCGTTGAATTGGCAGGTTAGGGATTGGCTCCGGTTCGTCGCTAGCAGCCAAAGAGACGCGAGCCCGGTCACGCTCGAATTGCTCGCGGCCCCGGAGTTCATCACGCCCAATGTCCCCTATTTCGATCCGCTGACGGGCGAAACGGTGAATGTCACGACGATCGTCGGTGGCGCGAGTGATTTGAAGAACGAATCCACCCGCACCCAGATGATCTCGCTCAATGCGACACCCCTTCGAAAGTATCGAATGCAGTTGAGCGTGGACTTCATTTCCACCGAACTGCGCAACCGAGCCGACGCGCTGCCGCCCCCGAGCAGCATTGTCGTCGCAGCCTTTCCCGACCGCTTCGTGAGAGATGCGTCAGAGACTCTGGTCTTTGTCGATAACCGCTTCGTCAATTTCGCCCAGCGCAGAACCGAGCAATTACGCTTCGGAGCAGGATTCACCCTTCCCCTGATCAAGCCGGTGATCACTCCGACTGCAGGAGCGGGAACGGCGGTGCGGCGCTCCCCGCCGCTCAATCTTCAGGTCCAAGGGTCGTACACGCTTTTCACCCGCAACCGACTGCTGATCCGCGACGGAATCCCCGAGATTGATCTCCTCGGCGGCGGGGCTGCGGGGATTGCCGCCGGCCAGCAACGCCATACGTGGAACGGGAGCCTGGCTCTGAGCCGTGGCGGCACTGGATTGCGCGCGAGCATTCAGAATCGCGGCGCGCGGATCGTGTCCGGCAAGAATCCAGTTACGCAGACCCTCAAGCCGGAGCGCGGCGCCGGCCAGCGATTGCGCGATGCTGTCATGGAGGTCGCGTGCCAGCGCATCGCGGGCCCGCGTGAGAGAGGCTTCGCGCGAAAGGGTCAACGAAGAGTGGCGATCGAAAGTGGTGCCCACTTCACGCGCGATGAGAAAGCCTAGCTCGACGTGGTCCGACGCTACTCCCGGAATTTTCACGAGTATGATCTCGCCGCGGCCGGTTACGCTGGAGAGCGGCAGTGCCAAGGCCTCACCAATCCCAAGCAGGTCGGCGAGCGGTTCTTGCTGAAGTTTTCGCGTAGCCTGGGGTCTGTCGATTCGAGTCGCGCGCAGACTGCGCAGGCGGTCGGCCGAGAACAGTCTTGCCTCGTCGCCAAACCCAGCCTCTGGCGAAAACAAGTTGGGCGCAAGGCGGTCGACGGGCAGAGAAAAGTTCAAGGCTCGCAGTTCGACGTGCGGCTCCTCGAAGTCGGCCCAAGCGATCACTCCGCCACTCGCTCCGCTCTGCTCCAGCGCGTACTCGAGCGCTTCCTCGAGCGGGGGCAGCAGCGACTCCCTGAGTGGGTAGACCTCTGCGAAGCGGCCGACGTGCCGTTCGCGGCGCTGCAGCCCTAACCAAATCAGGATCACTGAGAGCACCAGCATGTATGCTACGCGACGACCGAACCGGAGAAAATCGAATTCGATGGAGGCCATGACCATACCGAGACCTACCAGAAGGTAGAGGACCGTCGTTGAGAGACCCACTGCCGTCGTAGCACGCCAATTCCAGCGTATCGTTGCGGCGAGCATGAGATAGGCGAAAAAGGCGAGGAACGGACTGGTAAAATCGTCCCCCGGTCCCTCGGTGAAGTAAACCGCGGCGAGAAACGCGAAGACGTCGATGGCCAGTGCCGGCCAGGCCAGCCGATAGTCCCACCACCAGCTTCGCATCGCGATGACCAGCAACATCGTAGCGACCAGCAGGTAACCGCCGAGCAGCAGGTACCCGGCCTCATCCGACCGCACCGGTTGCCCTGGGTCCACCCACAGCGCAACAAAGAACACGATCGCCAGAATAGCGCGGCAGAGCGCGATGATGCGGCCAGAGCGGTGCTCAAAAAGCCTTGCGATCATATACGGCGGTCCGGCTGGGGCACGTCGCAGAGCGTGGGCTGGTAGGCATGGCTATACAGCTTTGGAAGATACCGGAATATCACCAGTGGCTTAGTTAGTTCGCGTAACACTGCTTTGAGAAAGGTGCTGGCCACTATTGAAACCCTAATGCTTCGCGGTTTCCCTGTATGATCGACCTTTCGAATGTCCACAATGGGGTCGTGAGTAGAATGGCCATTATACGCACTTCGGTTGCCAAAAACAGACTGTCAGCACACGGCCCACTTCCGGAAGTTGACGTTAGGCTGAAGTCACAGTGCAACTAGATCTGCCGAAAGGCAGCCGATTGCAGAAATCGCTATCGCCCCCTACGGACG
>CAZHWG010000210.1:0-4007 GCA_964535925.1 uncultured Sphingorhabdus sp. | reverse complement strand
GGCGATCGGGTTGGTTGAGGTCGCCTTGCCCTGCTGGTGCTGGCGATAGTGGCGGGTGACGGTGCCGTGCGCGGCTTCTGACTCGACAGTCTTGCCGTCGGGGGTCATCAGGACCGAGGTCATCAGGCCGAGCGAGCCGAAGCCCTGCGCGACGGTGTCCGACTGGACGTCGCCGTCATAGTTCTTGCACGCCCAGACGAATTTGCCCGACCATTTCAGCGCGCTGGCGACCATGTCGTCGATCAGGCGATGCTCATATACAATACCAGCCTTGGCGAACTTGTCCTTGAACTCATTGTCGAAAACCTCCTGGAACAGGTCCTTGAAGCGGCCGTCATAGGCCTTGAGGATGGTGTTCTTGGTCGAAAGGTAGACCGGCCATTCGCGCTTGAGGCCATAGTTCATGCTGGCGCGAGCGAAGTCGCGGATCGAGTCGTCGAGGTTGTACATCGCCATCGCGACGCCGGCCGAGGGGAATTCGAACACTTCGCGGTCGATCACTTCGCCGTCATGGCCTTCGAAGACGAGGCGCAATTTGCCGGGGCCGGGGACGAGGAAGTCGGTCGCGCGATACTGGTCGCCATAGGCATGGCGGCCGATGACGATCGGGTGCGTCCAGCCGGGGACGAGGCGCGGAACGTTCGAGATGACGATCGGCTCGCGAAAGACGACGCCGCCAAGGATGTTGCGGATCGTGCCGTTGGGCGAACGCCACATCTTCTTGAGGCCGAATTCCTCGACGCGCTGTTCGTCGGGCGTGATCGTCGCGCATTTGACGCCGACGCCGTGCTTCAGGATCGCATGCGCCGCATCGACGGTGATCTGGTCCTCGGTCTCGTCGCGCTTCTCGATCGACAGGTCGTAATATTTGAGGTCGATATCGAGATAGGGGAGGACCAGCCGTTCGCGGATCCACTGCCAAATGATGCGCGTCATTTCGTCGCCGTCGAGTTCGACGACGGGATTGAGGACCTTGATCTTGCTCATGGGTGAGGACTTTCGTTTGTTTTGCTATGGTTTTCGGTGCGCCGGTCGGGACGGGCGCGCGTTGGCGCTCGCCTTAGGCAAAGCGGCGCCGATGTTCAACTGCGGCCCGTGGCGGGTGCGCCCCTTTAGCATTGTCTCGCTTGGGCGCAGCCACTAGACCCGTGACCATGACATTACCGACATATTCGAACGGCGAAGGCCGCGGCGTCAAATGGGAATGGCCCCCCGTCCACCCCGAGGGGCGCAAGTTCGGCCTGATCGCGGTGGCGATCACGCTGTTCCTGTGGTTCGTGCTCGGCTGGGACATCGTCGGCTGGCTGATGGCGGGAATATCGCTGTGGGTGTTCGCATTCTTTCGCGATCCTGCGCGCGTCACGCCGCAGCACGACGATCTTGTCGTGGCGCCGGCAGACGGCCTGATCACGCTGATCCAGAAGGTCGCCCCGCCGCGCGAAATGGCGGGCGCCGACGGGCTCGGCGACGAGCCGATGACGCGCGTATCGATTTTCATGAGCGTGTTCGACGTCCACATCAACCGCGCGCCGATCACCGGCACGATCAAGAACGTCGTCTATATCGCGGGCAAATTCGTCAACGCCGACCTCGACAAGGCGAGCGAAGACAATGAGCGCCAGCATATCCTGATGGAGCGCGCCGACGGGACCCGGATCGGCTTCACGCAGATCGCCGGCCTCGTCGCGCGGCGCATCGTCCCGTGGGTCCGGCCGGGCGACGAGGTCGTCGCGGGCCAGCGCGTCGGCCTGATCCGCTTCGGCAGCCGCGTCGACGTTTACCTGCCGCACGGTACCGAACCGGCGGTCCTGCTCGGCCAGCGCAGCGTCGCGGGCGAAACCGTTATCGCGCGCATCGGCCAGGCGCCGCAGCTGCTCGGTACCGGTCAATGAGCCTTGCGATGACGAATCTTCGGGCGAAGCGAACGGCATGAACGACGACACGACCCCGCGCAGCGTTCGCGGCATCCCGTTCCGCGCGATTACACCCAATGCGGTCACCGCGCTGGCGCTGTGCTTCGGCCTGACCGGTGCGCGCATGGCGATCGACGGACGCTGGGAGCTGGCGATCGGGGCAATCATCTTTGCCGGTATATTGGACGGACTCGACGGGCGCATCGCGCGGTTGCTGCGCGCCAACAGCCGCTTCGGCGCCGAACTCGATTCGCTGTCCGACGTCATCGCGTTCGGCGTCGCGCCGACGATCGTGATGTTCCAGTGGTCGTTATCCGATGCGCCCAAGTTCGGCTGGACCGCTGCGCTGGCGCTCGCGGTGTGCTGCGCGCTGCGTCTCGCCCGCTTCAATGCGGCCATCGATGCCGAAGACCAGCCGCACAAGTCGGCGGGATTCATGACCGGGGTTCCGGCACCGGCGGGGGCGGGGCTTGCGTTCGTCCCGGTTTATGCCTGGCTGGTCACCGACCTCGATATATTCCGCGCCTGGTATGTCGTCATGCCGTGGGTGTTGCTTGTCGCGTTCCTGATGATCTCGAACGTCGCGACGTTCAGCTGGAGCAGCCTGCGCATCCGGCGCAGCTGGCGGCTCGAAATCCTCGCCTTTGTCGGTTTGCTCGGCGCGGCGTTGTTCACCGCGCGGTGGGAGACGCTGCTCGTCGTCTCGCTGATCTATATCGCGCTGATCCCGTTGAGCGTGCGCAGCTATGCCAAGGTCAGGCGGCGGCGCGAAGCGCAGGTCGATCTGCCCGCACCACCGGCCTGAAGCGATTGGCGCGTCCGGCCGCATGACGCGGCGCGGCGACGGCATCGTCGGCAACCGGTGCGAGGCCGCCCTGGCCGGCAAGCGCGCTGAGGATCCGGGCACCGTTCGACGACAGCATCATCGCAATCGCTGCGAGCGATCCGATCAGCGTTCCGGCAAACAGCAGCGAAATCGTGACATTCAACATCATGCGATCCTTTTCAGCGTCGGCCCGGCACGTGCCGGGCGGCGACCGTTAACCATAACGCGCACTGGGCGAATCGGTTTCACGGCCTGTGGATAAGTCGATATGTTCTTGTTATGTTCGCATGTCAATCACCAAACAGGGCTTGCATCACAGGGGCGCTTGGGGTAGCGGCCCCGCCATTCCACATGGTGGGCGCACATACCGGTGCCGGACGGCCTGATTTAAGGTCTTGTCCGGTTCTTGCCCGCCAGAGGACCAACCGGAAGGAGAACTACTATGGCGGCACCAGTCGTCACGATGCAGCAATTGATCGAGGCCGGAGCACATTTCGGCCACCAGACGCATCGTTGGAACCCGCGCATGAAGCCGTACATTTTCGGCCAGCGCAACGGCATTCACATCATCGATTTGTCACAGACCGTGCCGCTGTTCGCGCGCGCTCTCGACTTCGTTTCGCAGACCGTCGGCGCCGGCGGCAAGGTCCTGTTCGTCGGGACCAAGCGCCAGGCGCAGGACGCGATCGCCGACGCGGCGCGGGCCTCTGGCCAGCACTTCGTCAACCATCGCTGGCTCGGCGGCATGCTGACCAACTGGAAGACGATTTCGCAGTCGATCAAGCGTTTCAAGACGCTCGAGGAGCAGCTGTCGGGTGACACCGCCGGTCTCACCAAGAAGGAAGTCCTTCAGATGACGCGCCTGCGCGACAAGCTCGAGCTGTCGCTCGGCGGTATTCGCGACATGGGCGGCATTCCCGACGTGATGTTCGTCATCGACGCCAACAAGGAAGAGCTCGCGATCAAGGAAGCCAATGTTCTCGGTATTCCCGTCGTTGCGGTGCTCGATTCGAACGTCTCGCCCGACGGTATCGCTTTCCCGGTTCCCGCGAACGACGATGCCAGCCGTGCGATCCGCCTCTATTGCGAAGCGATTGCCGCTGCCGCGACCAAGGGTGGCCAGGACCAGATGGCCGCCAGCGGCTTCGATCTGGGTGCAGCCGAACAGCCGGTAGCCGAACCGGCGATCAGCGAGACCGAAGCGCCTGCCGCCGCAGCGCCTGCGCCGGTAGCCGCTCCGCCAGCAGCAAGCCGGCGAGTCGCTGCAG
>CAZHWG010000209.1:0-4036 GCA_964535925.1 uncultured Sphingorhabdus sp. | reverse complement strand
GGACGCTGGCCGGCGGTGGGGTGGAAGACGGAGAATCCCCCGTCGAGGCCATGCGCCGCGAACTAGCCGAGGAACTCGGTGTCGGATTGGAGGCCGAGATTACCGAACTGCCGGTGAGCAACCGCTTCGTCTACTCTGCCGATCACAAGGCCAGGCGCGGGCTCGACCATGATGGTCAGGACGCGGTCATGTTCGCCTGCTGGGTCACTAGCGATACTCCGCTGGTGCTACAGAGCGAAGAAGTCGCCGATGCGCGCTGGTTTATCCCGAACGACGCTTGCGAGGCGTTTCCGGTCGCAAAGCAAAAAGAGATATTCGCCGCCTGTCTGCAGGCGATCGGATGATTATTTGCTGTGCGAAAGCAGATCAAGAACGGCCTAATTGACCGAGCGTCCAAGTCCCGAATGTCAGTTGGTGGCTCAAGGGGCCGCCAATCGGCTTTTGATTTAGCCATGGGGTGACGCTCCCAATCACGGTCATTACAGGCCGGGTTTAGAGCGCCGCACCGATCAACAGTCCGGCAATCCCACATCCCGCAATGACCGTCGGCGCACCGGCCTTGAAGCGAAACATCGCGATCATTGCTGCCAGTGTGAGCAGGAGCGCGGGCAAGCTGACGCTGCTCAGAATAGGAACGTCAAACCGGATTGGTGCGGCGCGCAATTCGAACACCTCCTGGAATACCGTGTGCAGAGCAAACCAGATGGCGAGGTTCAGCACAACGCCGACGACGGCAGCCGTGATCGCCGTCATTGCCGACGAGAGTGCCACGTTCCCACGCATCCTCTCTGCGAAGGGAGCGCCAAGGAATATCCAGATGAAGCAGGGCACGAAAGTAACCCAAGTGGTCAGTATTGCTGCCAGTGTGCCGGCAACGAGCGGATTCAGGCCACCTGCATTTCGCGCCGCACCCATGAAGCCCACAAATTGGGTCACCATGATCAGAGGCCCTGGAGTGGTTTCTGCCATTCCAAGCCCGTCGAGCATCTCTCCAGGTCGCAACCAGCCGTAGTTTTCCACTGCCTCCTGGGCGACGTAGGCGAGCACCGCATAAGCACCGCCGAAAGTCACCACTGCCATTTTGGAGAAGAAGCTGGCGATCTCGGTGTAGACGCTGTCCGGCACAATCATGAGCAGCGCGGCGACCGGCGCGAGCCACAGAATCAGGAAAACGGCTGAGATGCGCAAGCTCCACCCAAGGCTGGGCCGGGCGTGATCGGGTATATGGTTTCCTAAGGCTGTGTCCCGGTTCGCCACTGGCGTGCCTTCAAGGCCAATGTGCCCGTCGCTTGCCTTAAAAGCCTTGAGGCCTCTTTTACCGCCTAGGTAGCCCACCACCGCCGCGACCACGATAATGATGGGAAACGGCACTGACAGGAAGAAGATTGCTACGAAAGCAGCAGCAGCAACCGCCCACATGGCTGGGTTCTTGAGCGCCTTGCTGCCGATGCGCCGCACAGCCGCAAAGACGATGGCGAGAACCGCGGCCTTCAAGCCGACGAAGAGAGCTTCTATTGCCCCAAGGTTGCCATAGAGGGCGTAAAGCCACGACAGCACCATGATCGCCAAAAAGCCGGGCAGGACAAACAGCGTGCCTGCCACGATGCCCCCTTTAGTCTTGTGAAGGAGCCATCCGATGTAGGTCGCAAGCTGCTGGGCTTCGGGACCCGGCAGAAGCATGCAGTAGTTGAGGGCATGGAGGAAGCGATCCTCTCCGATCCACTTCTTCTCCTCGACCAATATCCGGTGCATCACCGCGATCTGACCAGCCGGCCCCCCAAACGACAGAGCGGCGACGCGCGCCCAGACTTTAACAGCTTCGCCGAATGGGATGTTGTGCTGGCTCGCGGTTTCCATCTGCGGCTTATCTGCTGCCCAACAGATGTTCGCAACTGGGTCGTTAGGGGAACGGCAGCAAACGTGGTCCTCGCAGCGAACACCGGAACGGCAGTTGCCGGCCCAGATGTAGCCGACCGCGAACCTTGGAATAAGACCAATTGCACCTTAGGAAGCTCAGACGCTGTTGGCAGCAGGATACTGCCTTCGCGCTGAACTGCTTGGCAGGCTACTGTCGAGATCGGACACTAAGCTTCAGGAAATTTCCTCACCGCCTAGCACCTCGACTGGACTTTGCGACACAATCGTATCATGCTTCAGGCCCACCATGATTATACGGCAGCCTTTCGCATGCGGGACGAGCTTCGCAACGTTGGCCAGATTTATAAATTCTGGCTCGCCATTTTGAGCTAGGGTGCATTTTCTCCACTTGGCCACAAATTTCTACCAGCCTCCAAGTTAGGCATAGCACAAACTCGAAGCTGCCGCACTTTATTAACACACCTCGGGACGGGAAGGTGCCAGCTTGAGCTAGCGATCAGCATGGGTTTGGGGTCGCCAGTTTTCTTGCCGCCAGCGTTGCTCAGTTAACGAATCAGCAGGAGCGCCAACCATCATCTCGCTAGCCGCAGTCAACAGCGCGCCGTTGCCCGCCTGGCGATAGGCCGCCTGTTCGGCGCCGGGGAAGGTCCGGCGCAGCTGCCAGCCCTCCTCGGAGTGGCATGCGATTCCCGATAGCGCCACATTTTCGAAGCTGCGGCACACCGCGCCATCGGTCGCGCGAAAGGTCAGGCCGATGCGCGTCGCGCTTGCCCGCGGCTGCGCCGATGCCAGCTGCGTGTCGAGCGCGCGCGCCAGTGGCCCGCTTGCCATCAGCGTGTCGGGGCCGACCGTCACGGGGCCGCCGGGCGCGCCGAGCTGCTGGCCGACGAACAGCCCCAGTGCGAGCGCCGCCGCGACCGCCCCGGCGGCCCATGACCGGCCGAAGCGCCGCGCGGCGCGCAGCGGTTGGGGAGCCGCGCGCACGGCCGCGATCATCGCTTCGGGCACCGGCTGATCGACGACGGGGTCGTAATGTCCGCTCAGCAGTGCGCGCAACCTGCGCTGCTCGGCAATCCGCGCCGCCAGTTCGGGATCGTCCGCCATTGCGCGCTCGATGCGCCGCGCGGTGATGAGGTCGAGCTCGCCGTCGACAAAGGCGTGGATCGTTGCGCTGTCGAAGGTCATGCCGCTGCTCCCAGGTCGCGTGCCAGCGCTTCGCGCCCGCGGACCAGCCGCGAGGTCAGCGTGCCCATCGGAATGTCGAGGATCTCGGCGGCCTCCTTATAGGCAAACCCCTCGACGAGGACGAGCGCGACCGCCTCGCGCTGGTCGTCGACCAGCCGGCCCATCGCGGCATCGATATCGACGCGCAGCGCGCGCGCCTCGACCTGCTGCTCGCCATCGCCCGCGATCTCGCGAGCGTCGTCGAGCGCGGTGGTCCGGCGCCGGGCGCTCGAACGCACGCTGTCGATCCAGATATTGCGTGTAATCTTCATCATCCAGCTATCCAATCTCGTGCCCGCCTGCCATTGGTCGCGCGCCTTCAATGCCCTCTCGAGGGCAGCCTGGCACAGATCGTCGGCGTCGGACTCGCTCCCCGACAGGCTGCGCGCAAATCGCCGCAACCGGGGGATCAGCCCGATCAGATCGTCTTCAAAAGCCCTGCCTTCAAAAGCCATGCCGTCTCGACATTTTCCCGGTTCACATGGATGAAACGATGTCCGTGCTACGTTTAATCCGCATGAGCTGGAAATTATTTATTGTGCGCGCCGCGCGCCGTGTCGGCGCGCCTGCCTTCTTGCTCGCGGCGATCGGCGCGATTGTGGCGATGCCCCCTGCCGCCTCGGCGCAGCTGCTCGGCGGGTTGACCGGTCAGGTCATGCCGGACACTCCGCTCGGCGGCCCGTTGCGCGGTCTTACCGATCGGCTGACCGACAATGTCGAAAATCTAGAACGCCTTACCGCGCGCGAAGCGGGTGACCTGCTCGAACGCGTCCGGCTCGACCGGATCGACACGCTGCTCCGCGACAATCGAGAGATCATCGAACGCGATCGCTACGGCGATCCCGCGCTGCGCGGCATCCTCGTCGCCAGCGGCATCGGTCCCGTCGAGCTTGCGGAAGCGCGCTCCGCGGGCTTCGCCATCGTATCGCGCGAA
>CAZHWG010000208.1:0-4051 GCA_964535925.1 uncultured Sphingorhabdus sp. | reverse complement strand
GCCTTTTTGCGCTCATGCGGATCGAGATGGCGTTTGCGGATGCGAATCGCTTTCGGCGTCACTTCGACAAGTTCGTCATCCTGGATATAGGCGATAGCCTGTTCGAGCGTCATCCGCCGCGGCGGGGTCAGGCGGATGGCGTCGTCCTTTCCCGACGAGCGGATATTGGTGAGCTGCTTGGTCTTGGTCGGATTGACCTCGAGATCCTGCGGCTTCGCATTCTCGCCGATCACCATCCCCTGATACAGCGCCTCGCCCGGCGCGACGAACAGGATGCCGCGATCCTCGAGCGTGTTGAGCGAGTAGGCGATCGCCTGACCCTGCTCCATCGAGATCAGCACGCCGACCGGCCGGCCCTCGATAGTGCCCTTATACGGCCCGTATTTCTCGTAAACGCGGTTCATGATTCCGGTGCCGCGCGTGTCCGAGAGGAATTCCCCGTGATAGCCGATCAGCCCGCGCGAGGGCGCGCTGAAGGTGATCCGCGTCTTGCCGCCGCCCGAAGGCGCCATGTCGGTCATCTCGGCCTTGCGCATCGCCATCTTCTCGACGACCGTCCCGGCGAATTCGTCGTCGACATCGACGACGACGATTTCATAAGGCTCCTCGCGGCCATCGGGGCCTTCGCGGAACAACACGCGCGGGCGGCTGATCGAAAGCTCGAAGCCTTCGCGTCGCATCGTCTCGATCAACACGCCCAATTGCAGCTCGCCGCGCCCGGCGACTTCGAAGGCGTCGCGCTCGGCGCTCTCGCTGATCTTGATCGCGACATTGCCCTCGCTCTCGCGCTCAAGCCGGTCGCGAATGACGCGGCTCTGCACCTTGTCGCCGTCCTTACCTGCGAACGGGCTGTCGTTGACCGCGAAGGTCATCGCCAGCGTCGGCGGATCGATCGGCTGTGCATCGATCGGCGTATCGACGTCGAGCGCGCAAATCGTGTTCGAGACCGTGGCGTCGGTCAGCCCGGCGATGGCAACGATATCGCCGGCATGCGCGCTTTCGACCGGAACGCGCTCGAGACCTTCGAATGCGAGGATTTTCGTCGCGCGGCCACTTTCGACGACCTTGCCATCGCCATCAATCGCCTTGATCGGCATGTTCATCTCGAGCGTCCCGCTCTCGATCCGGCCGGTCAGTACGCGCCCCATGAAATTGTCGCGGTCGAGCAAAGTCGCGAGCATCTTGAACGGTCCGTCGACATCGGCGGCGGGTGGCGGAATATGCTCGACGATGGTCTCGAACATCGGGTTCAGGTCACCGTCGCAAACGGTGTCTTCGCGCCCGGCATAGCCCGATCGGCCGCTGGCGTAGAGCGTCGGAAAATCGAGCTGCTCGTCATTGGCGTTGAGCGCGAGGAACAGTTCGAAACATTCGTCGAGCACTTCGGCGGGCCGCGCATCGGGCCGGTCGATCTTGTTGACGACGACGATCGGCTTAAGGCCCAGCGCGAGCGCCTTGCCGGTGACGAACTTGGTCTGCGGCATCGGCCCTTCGGCGGCATCGACGAGCAGAATGACGCCATCGACCATCGACAGGATGCGCTCGACTTCGGCGCCGAAATCGGCGTGACCCGGCGTATCGACGATGTTGATGTGGGTGCCCCGCCACTCGACCGAGGTGCATTTGGCGAGAATCGTGATCCCGCGCTCCTTCTCGAGCTCGTTCGAATCCATCGCGCGCTCTTCGACGCGCTCATTGTCGCGAAAGGTGCCAGACTGGCGGAAAAGCTGGTCGACGAGCGTGGTCTTGCCGTGATCGACATGGGCGATGATGGCGACATTGCGTAGCCCGCGCGGTTCGGTGGCGGTCATAAACGGTCCTTGGGGAGGCGGTGTTGGGGCGCTATACAGGCATTTGTGCAGCGCAACAAGGCGCGGTGAACGATAGTCTTGGCCTTGCCAAAACCGTAACTTTAGGCAAGCCGCTCGTAATGTCCCGTCTCGCCGCCTTCATCCTGCCCGATCGCTTTATCGCGGTGTTGCTCGTGACCGTCGCGCTCGCCGCCTTGCTGCCGGTGCGCGGCGAAGCGCTGGCGCTACTTGGCCATGTATCGACCGCGACGATCGTCGCCCTGTTCTTCGTTCACGGCGCGCGACTAGGCCGCGACGCGGTGCTTGGCGGCTTCACGCGACTGCGACTCCACGGCGCGGTGCTCGCGATGACCTTTGTCGCCTTCCCGATCGCCGGTTTTTTGATCGCCTGGCTGTTCGCCCCGGTCATCGGCGCGACGCTGACGCCGGGGCTGCTGTTCCTCTGCGCCTTGCCTTCAACCGTCGCCTCGTCGATCGCAGCGGTATCGATGGCGCGCGGTCACGTCGCGGCGTCGGTGGTTGCGGCGGCGCTCTCCAACATGGCGGGCGTCGTGCTGACCCCGCTGATCTTCGCGCTGCTGGTCTCAGCCGCGGGCGCGCCGTTCGGCCTTGGAGCGATCGGCAAGGTCTTGCTGATGCTCGCGCTGCCCTTTGCTCTGGGTCAGATTGCACGGCCCCTGATCGGCCCGCTCATCGAAGCCCATCCAGTGGTCGCCAAATCGCTCGACCGGCTGACCATATTGCTCGCCGCCTATGTCGCGCTGTCGGCGGCAGCGGGCGGCGGGTTGCTCGGCGCCATCGACGCCGGCGAATATGCCACTCTTGCGCTTTTCATGTTCGGCCTGCTCGCGCTGGCGATCGCCACCGCACTTGCCGCCGGTCACGCGCTCGGCTTCGATCATGGCGACCGCATGGTGCTGCTGTTCAACGGTATCCAGAAAAGCGCGGTATCGGGAGCGCCGATGGCACGCATCTTCTTCCCCGGCGCCGAAGCAGGGCTGATCATCGTTCCGCTGCTGATCTATTATATCCCGATGCTGACGATCTCGGCGATCATGGCCGCCCGTTTTGGCGCCATCCGCGAAACCAGGTGACATATCGGCAAGAAAATACGCAACCGGTCAAATCCAGAGGCGTAACACAAATGCGATGACCGCGACGGTCCCGACACCTGCCGCCCAGAGCGCGACAAACCAGGCGAGCTTCGTCCATAAGCGGCGCTCAGTGATAGCCGGCCTCATCGACCTTGCCGCGAAACACCCAATATGCCCATGCGGTATAGCCGAGAATCAGCGGCACCATGATTCCCGCGCCTATCAGCATGAAGATCTGGCTTTCGCGCGGCGAGGCAGCTTCGTAGATCGTCACGCGCCCCGGAATTGCATCCGGCCAGATCGAAATGGCGAGTCCGATCATGCTGAGCAGGAAGAGACCGAGCGTCCAGAAAAAGGGCCGATAGTCGTAACTGCTTTCGAGATCTCGCCAGAGCAGATATCCCGTACCGAGGACGAGAATGGGCATCGGGATGGTGACAAGAAAACCCGGCCACTCGAACCAGCGCGTAAAATATTGCGGTTCGGCAAATGGTGTCGCCAGGCTGACGACGCCGATAGCGATAAGCAAGATCGGCGCCAGCAATGTTGCGATCCCGCGAGCCTTGACGTGCAGCTTGCCGCTTGCCTTCATCACCAGCCAGGTCGCTCCGAGCGTCGCATAGCCGACAACCAACGCCGCACCGCAAAGCAGGCTGAACGGTGTCAGCCACTCCCACCAGCCACCGGCATAGGCGCGGCCCTCGATGGTGATCCCCTGCAAGAGCGCGCCGAGCGTGATTCCTTGCGCCAGCGTCGCGAGCAACGATCCGGCGAAAAAACCGAAGTCCCAAAAACCGCGATGCTGCGGATCGCGCCAGCGAAACTCAAACGCTACTCCTCTGAATATGAGCCCAAGCAACATTGCGATCAACGGCGCATAGAGCGCCGGCAGCACGATCGCATAGGCGAGCGGAAAGGCCGCCATCAATCCGCCGCCGCCGAGCACGAGCCAAGTCTCGTTGCCGTCCCACACGGGCGCGATCGCGTTCATCGCCATATCGCGCTCGCCGCCGACGCTGAAGCGCGGAAAGAGGATACCGATGCCGAGGTCGAAACCGTCCATGACGACATAGGCCGCAACCGCAAAGGCGATGATGCCGGCCCAGATAATCGTCAACATAGGATCGGTCATTCCGCGTCCCCCGC
>CAZHWG010000207.1:0-4057 GCA_964535925.1 uncultured Sphingorhabdus sp. | reverse complement strand
GCTTGCCGCTGTCGTCGAACGCCTGCAGCGTGCCGTCGGACTTGTCGACGACGACCTTCGCCGCCTTGGGCTGGTTGCTGCCGACGCCGAGCATCTTGAGCGTATCGCGCCATTTGCTGTCGGTGACCTGCGCCGGATCGATCTTGTCGCCGCCGATATTGGGTACGCGCAGCTTCTGTCCCGCCTTGAAAAACGAAGTTGAGCCAGCGTTGGTATCGGCCTTGGCTTGTTGATTGCCCGTGACGCCATCGTTCACGCCGGTTGCGGAAGCGGCCATGCCCGCGGGCGTTCCACCGGGATTGAGTTCTTTCAGGACATCGACCGTCGTGTGGAAGCGCTCGGCAAGCTTTTCGTCGAGGCTTTCATAGCCGAGCGAATCGAGCTTCGCCTTTTCGGCAGGTTCGTCGGGCAGCTTGGCAAACGTGTCCGAAGCGAAGTCCGCCGGGATCGTCACGACGCGCGTGGCGGGGATTTTCGACCATTCGGCGAGCGCCTGCTTGGTCGCCTCGTCGAGTTCGCCGCTGACCTTGAGGCCGTTGGCGGTCTGGAAGCCGGTGATCGCGTTCCGGGTAGAGGCGCCCATCTTGCCGTCGACCACGCCCGGGGTGAAGCCGAGTCGGTCGAGCACGACCTGCGCCTGCATCATCGGGCGCGGCTTGTCGTCGCCTTCGACGCCGTCCATGTTGCCGGTCATATCGTCGTTCGACGCCATCGGGTCGGCTTGCCAGCCCGTCTGCAACGCCTGCGAATTGTCAGCGGCGGCGACTTCGGAATTCTGGTCGCCCTCATCGGCGAAGTTGCAGGCCGAGAGCGCCAGCGCCGAACCGGCGGCGAGAAGGATGAATTTGGTCATTTGGGAAAACTCCGGGATCGTTCGCGGCGCGCGGAGGCGGCGCCTTCGCAGCATCAAACGCACGACAAGCGATTGAGTTTCCGTAACGATTGCGCCGCTAGCGCCTGATCCCCGCAAACAGTTCGGCGAATTGCTTGACCACCGCCGCCTCGTCGCCGTTCCACACCGCGCCGCATGACGCGACGAAATCGGCGCCCGCCTCGACCAGCGGACGCGCATTGGCCGGCGTGATCCCGCCGATCGCAACGCACGGCAGCTCGAAGATGCTGTTCCACCAGGTCAGGATCTCGGGCTCGGGGCGATATTCGCTCGGCTTGGTCTGCGTTTCGTAGAACGCGCCGAACGCGACGTAGTCGACCCCCGCCTCACCCGCTTCCATCGCGAAATGGCGGCTGTCATGGCAGGTCGCGCCGATCTGGACGCTCGGCCCGAGCTCGGCGCGTGCGTCCTTGATGTCGCCGTCCGACCGGCCGAGATGGACGCCGTCGGCACCCAGCCGCTTGGCGAGGCTGACCGAATCGTTGACGATGAAGGCGGTGTCGGCATCGGCGCAGATCCGCTGCAACGGTTCGGCAAGCCGCGCCGCCTCGTGCGGGTCGACACCCTTGACGCGAAACTGGAACGCCGCGACCGGCGCGGCATCGAGCGCGCGACGCAGCCGATCGGGAAACTCCCCCGCGACGTGCTGCGGCGAAATGAGATAGAGCTGGCAGGGCGGCTGGCGCGGGGGCGATTTGGTCATGGCATCGCTCTAGCGAGGTTGTCGGCCCGCGCAAATGGCGCATTGCCGCGCGCGTTCGACATCGTTCATTGCCGGTGCAGCCAAACATCGTGAAAATGGCGCATGATCCATCGATTCCCGCTCGCTGCGCTGGCCCTCGCGCTCGTCCTCCCGATGACCGGCTGTGTCACGACACAGCAGCTCGCCCGCGACGACGGCTATGCCCATCTCGACGAGCCGACCCGCGCCGGTCCGCTGATCGTCCGTCCGACCAGGATCGTCGAGGACAGCCGCTGCCCGGTCGATGCGCGTTGCGTATGGGCGGGCCGGCTCATCGTCCGCGCCAGCGTGTGGTTCGACAGCCACAGCGAAACGCGCGACCTCACGCTGGGCGAACCGGTCGCGATCGCGGGCGGCTCGCTCGTGCTCGACAGCGGCGAGCCGGGCAAACGCGCCGGGCAGGAAACCAAACCCGGCGACTATCGCCTGCACTTCGGCTTTGCGGATTAGGTCGCCGAGGCCGACGATATCTGGTCGATCGCGGCGCTCAGCGACGCGTCGAACTCGGCGTCGCTCATGTCGTGGCGCAGGTCGGACAGCAGCGCGCGGCTGAAGCTGGCGATCATGCCCTTGTTCTTCGCCAGTTCGCGACAGGCGTCTTCGCGGCTGTACCCGCCCGACAGCGCGACGACGCGCAGCACGCGCGGATGAGCGACGATATCGTCGTAAAGGCCGGCGCCTGCCGGCAGCGACAGCTTGAGCATTACCTGGCGATCGTCGGGCAACGCATCGAGCGCCTTTACCAGCTCGCGGTGGAGCATGACGTCGGCTTCGGCCCGCTCGGGGCTCTTGAGCGAGATTTCGGGTTCGATGATCGGCATTAGCCCGGCGTCGATGATCTCGTTCGCAACCTGGAACTGCTGCTCGACGATCGCGGCGATCCCGGCGGGGTTGGCACGCTCGATCACCGAGCGCATCTTGGTCCCGAAAATACCCTTCGCCTTGGCGCGTTTGAGCAGGTCGCCGAGCCCGGGCATCGGCTTCATCAGCTTGACCCCGTCGGCTTCGTCCTCGAGTCCCTTGTCGACCTTGAGGAAGGGCACGATGCCGCGGTCCTTGAGGACATCGGGCACGGGCCTGCCGTCGATGGTGCCGTCCATCGTGCGTTCGAACAGGATCGCGCCAATGACCTTGCCGCTTGCGAATGACGGCGAGGTGATGATCCGGCTGCGCATCGCGTGGATCAGGCCGAACATTTCCTCGTCGCTGGCATAGGCATCTTCGCCGATGCCATAGCCCGCCAGCGCGCCGGGCGTCGAACCGCCGCTCTGGTCGAGCGCGGCGATAAAGCCTTTGCCCTCTGCCATCTGTTTCATCATTTCGGAATCGTGCATCGGGACAGTCCTTGCTTGCGTTGGCAAAAATCGTGGCGGTCGCGCGCTATGAAGCACAGCGTCGGGAGTGCGCCGCGTGATAGTAAAGCGCCCGCGTCGAAGCAATAGAGGCGAGCAGGGCCTTCGAAACGCACCGCACCACCCGGCGAACTTGGCTCAGCGGCGCTTGAGCGCGGGGATGAGGTTGATCGCGATCGATATCCGCACCCCGTCGCCGTGATAGGCGCGTACCGCGTGCTGCAGCCACGAGGGGAACATGACGATGGTGCCGCTCTTCGGGCGCAGCAGCACCTCGTTGACCTGCGCCGCGCCACTCTCGCCGACCAGCCGGAGATCGGGCGCGGTCATCCGCACCATCGGCATCCGCGGATCGAGCAGTTGCAGTTCACCGCCGAGCGCAGGATCGTCGCTGCCCTGATAGCCATCGTCGATATAGGCGACCGCCGACCAGAACGCGCCCGGGTGGCAATGATATTGGTTGGCGTGCCCGGCATGAGACACGTTCGCCCACATCTCGGGGATCCAGCCGAACCGGCTGTCGTCCGGAGCGCGAACGTCGACGGTGCCGGCATCGGCGAGCTGCATCGCCTTGTGCGCCAGGGCGCGGGCTGCTTCGCCGCCCCATTCGATCATGTCGGTCTTGCTGTGCCATCCGCCGACATTCGACACCTGGATACCCTCGGGATCGCGCTCATATTGCGCCATGATCGCGGCGCGCAGCTGGGCAAGACCTTCCTCGCTCGCCAGCACGTCGCGTATCAGCGGCGTGGGAAACAGGAATTCGTTTTGCGCCATCCTGCCTCCTAGCCGACCAGAGCTGCCACCCCGGGCAGTTCACGACCTTCCATCCATTCTAGGAAAGCGCCGCCAGCGGTTGAAACAAAGGTGAAATCGCCTGCGACACCCGCGTGATTAAGGGCTGAGACCGTATCACCGCCGCCGGCGACCGAAACGAGCGATCCTTCGCGCGTCAGTGCCGCGGCATGGCGCGCCAGCGCGACGGTGGCAGCATCGAAGGGCGGGATTTCAAATGCGCCCAGCGGCCCGTTCCAGACCAGCGTGCGACACGTCTTCAAGACGTCGGCCAGG
>CAZHWG010000206.1:0-4070 GCA_964535925.1 uncultured Sphingorhabdus sp. | reverse complement strand
AAGGAATATGCGATGCTGGAGCTGCTCTCGCTTCGCAAGGGCACCACGCTGACCAAGGAAATGTTCCTCAACCACCTCTATGGCGGCATGGACGAACCCGAGCTCAAGATCATCGACGTGTTCATCTGCAAGCTGCGCAAGAAGCTGAGCCTAGCATGCGGTGGCGAAAACTACATCGAGACCGTCTGGGGCCGCGGCTATGTCCTGCGCGACGTCGATGCCGAAGACGCCGAAGCCGATGTGGCCGCCGTCGCCTGAGATTCACGAGACACCTACCCGGGGGGCAGGAGCCGGCAGGAGCAATCCTGCCGGCTCTTTTCTTTTGCCAGCTATGCCGATTCAACCTAATTCGCGGTCATGGCGCGCCTCTACCAGATCGTCGACGGAAAGCCGATCGAAACACAAGGCGCCGATGCGCGCGACCTTTCTACAGGCGGCGAGTTCTCCTGGCTTCACCTCGATGGTCGCGAGGACGGCGACAAGGCCTGGCTGGCGTGCCAGGGTGGCCTTCCAGAAACGGTTCGCAGCGCATTGCTCGCGCGCGAAACGCGGCCGCGAACCGAGTTCGTTGACGAAGGCGCGCTGGTCAACCTGCGCGGGCTGGGTGAAACCCCCGAGGACGATCCCGATCCCTTGACCTCGATCCGTTTCTGGGCGGCATCGGAGCGCGTCGTATCGGTCAGCTATCGTACCAGCGCGTCGATCGGTGCGGTCACCAAACGCTTCATGGCAGGCGAGATAACGACGCCGGGCGACCTGCTTGCCGAATTCGCCCGCGACATCTCCGAACGCCTCGATCCCAAGGTCGCCGAGCTCGGCGATACGATCGATTTTTGCGAAGCGCGGCTCGACGCCAAGCGCGCGCATGCGGTACGGCGGCGCGTCTCTAAGGCGCGCTCGGAGGCCATAGCCTATCGTCGCTTCATCGTGCCGCAGCTGCACGCGGTCGAGGCCCTGGCGAACGCCTCGGAAAAGTGGATCGAGCGCGACGATCGCCATCACCTGCGTGCAGCGCAGGACCGCTTCGCGCGGATGGCCGAGGAGCTCGAGGCGGTACGTGAACGCAGCGCGCTGATCTCCGAGGAGCTGACCGACCTGCGCGCCGAAAAGATGGACCGCCGTGCGCTCCTGCTGTCGATCGTCGCGCTCGTCTTCCTACCGCTGACCTTCATCACCGGCCTGTTCGGCATGAACACCCGCGTGCCCTGGGAGCAGGACATCGACGGCTTCTGGATCGTGCTCGGGGCGTGCGGCCTCATCGCCGTGGCGCTCAGCAGCTGGTTCGCTCGGCGCCACTGGCTGAAGGACCGCTAGGCGATCACCGCGGCGCCCGCCCGCCAAAAGCGACGATGCTTTCCTCGCCGCTCGCCGCAACGCTCGCCACGCCGAAGAAATTGTCGTCGACGATGACGTCCTTCAGGACCAGCTCGGTCGCCTTGGTGTCGCGCTGGTCGGTCCAGTTCTGGCGATCGGCGCGGCGCCAGTAGACGCGGTAATGATCGGCCCCGGCGACGGGCGTCCAGCGGACCGTCGTGTCGCTGCTGACCGCGCCTTCGAGCGTCACCGACGCGGGCGGCGGCGGGGCGTCCGCCAGCTCCCGGGCCAGCGCGACGTTGAGGTTGGTGACGCGCGCGAGATAGGGGAAATCCATCTCGTCGATGGTATCGCCGTATTTGATCCCGTTCTCGACGCGGACATTCTGGTGCTGGTGGTCGTAATCCTCGACGCCGACCGAAAATCGGATCGCGGGAAAACCGTATTCGAGCGCGGGCAAATGGTCGCCGCCGCGCCCGAAGCGGTCGGGTCGGCGGACCGCGAGCACTTCTAGCGGACTGCGGCTCATGCGTGCCGCGCGGATCGCGGCCTTGGCCAGCGCGCGGCTGGGGCCGTCGTCCTCGCCGCCGTTCTGGCGACGGACCTTCTGCGCCGCGAGGTCCTCCGAGTCGCGGATGCCTTCGCTGAAAACGCGGACGCGGTCATCGACGATGCTGCCGTTCTGGCCGTGTGTCCCGCCGACGATGTCGTTGTTGAGCATCGCGACGACGTTCCAGCCCTGTTCTTTCGCATGTTCTGCGATCAGCCGACCCCCGAACAGGCCCTGTTCCTCTCCGGACAGCAGGCCGAAGACGATCGTTCCGTAATGGCGCCGCTTGCTAAGCAGCCGCGCCGCCTCAATCACCAGGGCGGTGCCCGACCCGTCGTCATTGGCGCCCGGCGCGTCGCTCGTCGCGTCCATCACGTCGCCCGCGCGGCTGTCGATATGGCCGGTAATCAGCACAACCTGGTTGGGATCGCCCGTGCCGCGCAGCGTCGCCAGCACATTAACGATCTCGACGCCGTCGGGTATCCGCGGCCCGGTCATCCGGCGCTTGACCATGGTGACCTCGAGACAGCCGCCGCACGCCGCCGAAATCCGTTCGAACTCCTCAAAACCCCATTTGCGGGCCGCGCCGATGCCGCGGACCGGGTCGGTCGCGCTCGATAGCGTATGGCGCGTGCCGAACGAGACGAGCTTTTCGACGTCGGCGCGCAGGCGCGCGGGGCTGGCAATTGCGGCCGGACGAGGACTCGCCGCGGGGCCGAGATACTCGACGCGCGGCTCGGTCGGCATGGCGCATGCGGTCAGCGAAAGCGAAGCAAGGGCGGCGGTGAGTGCGGATTTTGTCATCATGGCTGCAGCTTGCCGTCGGCTCGAGGCGCTGGCAAGCGCAGATCCTCTCGACGCGCGTTACGGCCACGACTAGTCTCGGCCAAGCCGCTTCGAAGGCGAGGCATTTTGACGAGGGATATCGCGACCATGAAGGCGAAACTTGTCGCGGCGGTTTTGTCCGCCGCGCTGCTCAGCAGTTGTGCCACGCCCGAGGCACGCCTGCGCAGCGGGCTGATCGACGCCGGCCTGTCGCGGCCGATGGCGGCGTGCATGGCCCAGCGGATGGCCGACCGGCTGTCGCTGCTCCAGATGAAACGGCTCGGCGGGCTGGCGAAACTCAAGGACGATCGGTTGGGCGAGATATCGCTCGAACGGTTCATCTATGACGTTCGCGCGCTCAAGGATCCCGAAATTCTGGCTGTTGCCACGACATCGGCTGGAATCTGCGCGCTCGGTTAGCGCTCGCCCTTTTCTTGACGGCCGGCTTGTGCTTAAGCGCGGCCAAGCGAAACGCGCGGCGCCAGAGTCGCGCGCGTTCTTTCCCCAAAGGTACGGAGATCCGCGTGAACATCCACGAATATCAGGCCAAGGACGTATTGAAGACGTTCGGCGTTGCAATTCCCGCCGGCTATCCGGCGATGAGCGTCGCCGAGGCGGTCGCCGCGGCGAAGAAGCTGCCCGGGCCGCTCTATGTCGTCAAGGCACAGATCCACGCGGGCGGCCGCGGCAAGGGCAAGTTCAAGGAACTCGCTGCCGACGCCAAGGGCGGCGTCCGCCTGGCGCACTCGATCGACGAGGTCGAGGCTGCCGCCAAGGACATGCTCGGCAATACGCTGGTGACGATCCAGACCGGCGACGAGGGCAAGGAGGTCAACCGCCTCTACGTTACCGACGGCGCCGACATCGCCAAGGAATTCTACCTGTCGATGCTGGTTGACCGCGCGTCGGGACGCATCGCGATGGTCGTTTCGACTGAAGGCGGCATGGATATCGAGGCGGTCGCGCACGACACGCCTGAAAAAATCGAGACGATCACGATCGATCCCGCGACCGGCCTGACCGATGCCGACGCCAAGGAGGCGACCGACGTCCTCAAGCTTTCTGGCGACCTCGCTGCGCAAGCGGCCGACACGGTCAAGAAACTCTACACCGCCTTCGTCAAGAGCGACATGGCGATGCTCGAGGTCAACCCGCTGGTCGAAACCGACGACGGCAAAATCCTCGTCCTCGACGCCAAGGTGTCGTTCGACGAGAACGCGCTGTTCCGTCATCCCGACATCGCCGCGCTGCGCGACGAGAGCGAAGAGGACCCGATGGAGGTCGAGGCGTCGAAGCACGACCTGGCCTATATCAAGCTCGACGGCGACATCGGCTGCATGGTCAACGGCGCGGGCCTGGCCATGGCGACGATGGACATCAT
>CAZHWG010000205.1:0-4074 GCA_964535925.1 uncultured Sphingorhabdus sp. | reverse complement strand
CAGCTTGTATGTCCAATTGCCGTTACTGCTGTCGCTGACTCCGTCGGATGCGCGTGTTGCCTTGACGTTGGTTAGGCGACCGGCCGCCGATAGCGTCAGTTCACGGAAGAAGGGTTTGTCGGCGAGCAAAGGTACGTTCACCTCGGCAAACGCTTCCTTGGTCCAGCTCTTACCTGCGGTAATTCCCGAAGTTGACGCACCCCATGCATTGCCGGCTTGCGTGATCTCGCCAGGAACGTCGTTGATGCGATCCCGCCGCGCTGTGACACCGAAGGCTAGACTTACCGGGCCTGCAGGGAGCGAGAATAGCTCACCTGATGCCGAAGCTTCACCCGACAGCTGGGTGTAGACGGTTTTACCCTCTTCCCAGTCGAAGAGGAAATCGACCTGTGCCTGCGTGAGTTCGCCTCTCAGGAAGAACGGATCCGTCCAAGGCAAATCGATGCATTGCTTGCCCGAGACCGGGAGCGTGGTGCCAACGCACGATGCCGTCTGGAAATAGCCGCTTTCATAAGCATCCTGCAGGATTTGCTCGCTCCGATAGCGACCGATGCTCTTGCTGTACTGGCCGTAGACCTCCCATTTCCAGCTCGGGAGAAAGGTACCGAAGTCGCCACGCAAGCCGCCGACGCCACGGTAATAATCGACCTCCTGGCTATTATCGGCGTGATTTGTGATGGGGGTAGGACTGATGAAGTTAATGCCGCTGAAGCCATCGCCCCAATAATTCCAGGCGTTACCGGCACCGGTGCCATAAAGGTCGCCCGTGAAGCCGAAGTTCCAGAACTGACGCCATCCGTTCTGGTACGTCTTGCGCTTGTTATACAGGAATTCACCGAACAGCTCGACCGAGTCGGTGAGATCAAACGCACCCTCGGCATACGCCGTGTAGAGATCGGTCTTTGGGATGATCGTCTGCTCTTCCACAAACGGGTGGTACGCATTCTGGACTGCCAGCGATGCCGTGCTGTAGCCGGTCGGAAACCAGCCCGCAGGCGCACCAAAGTCACCAAAATAGGCAGGCGATCCATATGCAGGAATCCCCAGCGTTTCACCCGGATATTGATACTGTAGAAGAACCGTCTCGCCGTTGGGTGACGTGTTCACGCCCGTGTTCGGCCCGCCGGGACCGTCAAGCTGCAGGTTGTCGATCAGATTGTAGGTCCAGATGTGACCCCAACGCAGATCCTCGCACTTATACTGTCCGGTGCGCGGATCAATCAGGTCGGCGCGGCTACCGTCTTCCCGGAAGGTGTAGGCTTCGGGGCAGGCAAGATACGCGCGGTCGCCGCGACTGAGTTCGTTGGTGTGGCTGTAGTCGGCGGCAAGCAGGAGATGGCCGCGACTGAAGGTCTTGCCCCAGATCGCGTTGATCCGATATTGCTCGCCACCGCTATCGAATGGGACCGAAACATTGGCGTTGAGTTCGACTCCATCGGTGTCCGTCTTGGTCATAATGTTGACAACACCCGCGATCGCATCCGATCCGTAAACCGACGACGCACCGGTCTTGAGTATCTGGACGCTGCTCGCAATTGCTGCCGGAAGAACATTGAGGTCGAACGATGATACGCCGCCTCGCGTACCCGCCGGACCGGCACGCCGACCGTTGAGCAAGACCAGTGTGCGATTGGCTCCAAGGCCGCGGAGATCGATCGTCTGTGCGCCAGGGCCGCCGTTCGTCACAAAGTTCGACGAGATGGCAGAAGTGATCTGGGTCGATCCGGCGGCGATGGGTGAACTCTGCAAGATCTCGGCGATGTCGGTCTTGCCCTCTTTGGCCGAAAGAGCAGGATCGATTACGGTGATTGGATCGGGACTGTTAAATGGCGTTACCGTGCGGATACGGGAGCCGATAACCACGATGCTTTCACCTGTTGTATCCGGCGGGGCGGCCGTTTCGTCAGGGACCGTCTGTGGAACATCCTCGGATTGGGTCGCTTGCTCATCGGCGGTTTGGGGAGCCTCTTGGGCGCAGGCGGGAAAAGCCGCGAAGCCAAGCGCTACAACTGATGCCGTGATTAAAAACCGAGCGGGTCGCATGACGATCTCCCTTCGCTAGTTTCATTCCCTTCGACGATACAAAACCGGATTTTGAACAAAGGTTAGACAAAGCAAATCACAGACCACAAGGCTGAAAGGGGCTCCCGAAGCGAATCCTTGGCTATGTGACATATAGGCCACGATTAGGTCTCGTCGCCGGCGATCGGTCTGCAGGCCCGGTTCTTGCGCGTTTGGATGATAGGCCTTTTCGTGCCGCGACCGCTGGGCTAGGTCGCGCCCCAATGATCGAGATACTGGTTCACTGCAGATTCTAGGGTCAGCTCAATGATTTTTCTGGATGACGCCGGCAAGCTCGTGGTTGGACTGGTCTTCGCGCTCTGGTTCGTGCTGGCCGGTGTAATGATAGTCCGCGGGCTGTCGATGCAGCGCCGCGCCGCGCTCACCGCCGCGCAATCGACAAAGCTTTCTGCGTTGATCGATGCCGCGCCCGTGCTGCCGCTCGTCGTGCGCGAGGATATGCGGATCGAATGTCCCGACCGGCTGAGCCAATGGCTCGGCCTGGACGGCGCGCCGCGCTATCTCGACGACCTGTCGCCCGGCGGGGGCGATGGTGCGACGGGCCTGTCGCGCGACGATCTGTCTGCCATGGGCGATCATGTCACCGCCGTGCGCCGTTCGGCCGGGCACTTCAGCCAGCTGGTCGGGGTCGCCGGGTCTGACCGCGTGCTACGCGTCTCCGGAGCGCTCGCGCCCGCTCGGATCGGTGGCCAAGGCGCCGTTCTTTTGTGGTTCGCCGACGTTACCGAGGGAATGGCCGACCAGATCGAAATCGAAGCCGAGCGCGATCGCGCGGTCACGGCGTTCGAATCGCTTTCGGCGCTCGTCGAGGCGGCACCGTTCCCGATGTGGTTCCGTGATCGGAGCCTCGCCCTGCGCCTGGTCAATCGCGCCTATGTTGCCGCGACCGACAGCGACGACGCACGCGCCATCGTCGCGGCGGGAACCGAACTGGTCGAGCCCGTTGCCGGGATCAGCGCGGCCGATGCGGCGGGGCAGGCACAGGCGGGCGGCGCGATCGTCCAGCGCGCGATTCCCGTGACGATATCGGGCGCGCGGCGGATGATGCGCGTCGTCGATGTACCCGTCGGGCGCGCCGGCGTCGCGGGTTTCGCCATCGACATCCAGGACGCCGAGGACGCGCGCGCCAATTTCCGCCGCTTTGCCAAGGCGCAGCGCGACCTGCTCGATCGCCTGTCGTCGGCGGTCGCGCAGTTTGGCCCCGACAAGACTTTGCGCTTTGCCAACCAGCCGCTGTCGCGCCTGTTCGGCCTCGATCCAGCCGCACTCAAGGAACATGCCGAGTTCGCCCGCTTCCTTGATCGGTTGCACAGCGGGGGCCGCACTCCCGAAGTGCGCGATTATCCCGCCTGGCGGTCAGAGCGTGTCGGCTGGTTCAACAGCACCGAGGTCAACGAGGAAAGCTGGCAGCTGAGCGACGGCACGCATTTGCGGACCGTTGCCCAACCGACGCCCGACGGCGGGCTGCTGCTGATTTTCGAGGATCGCACTGAACAGGTACAATTGGCGAGCGCGCGCGACACGCTGCTGCGCGTCCGCACCGCTACGGTCGACAACCTGTTCGAGGCGATCGCGGTGTTCGCCGCCGACGGCAAGCTGCAGCTGTGGAACCGGCGCTTCCGCCAGGTCTGGGAGATAGACGAAGCGGTGCTTGCAGGGCATCCACGGCTCGACGACCTGCTGAAGCAGCTCGCCGGCCGGCTGATGCGCCCCGCGCAGGCCCCGCTGATCCAGGAGGTCATCCGCGCGGCAACGGGCGAACGGCGTCAGCGCGCAGGCAAGATCGCGTTTCGCGACGGGCGCCATTTCGAGTTCGCCGCAGTACCGCTGCCC
This sequence comes from uncultured Sphingorhabdus sp., assembly GCA_964535925.1. Taxonomy (GTDB): domain Bacteria; phylum Pseudomonadota; class Alphaproteobacteria; order Sphingomonadales; family Sphingomonadaceae; genus Flavisphingopyxis. Next base: position 159 of record CAZHWG010000205.1, on the reverse strand, counting down.
GACGGCAACGCGCTGTTGACGATGCTCGACGTCAGCGACAGCCGCCGCATCGAACAGGCGCTGCGCGATCGCAACGATGCGCTCGAGGACGCCGACAAGGTCAAATCGGCGTTTCTGTCGAAGATGAGCTACGAACTGCGCACGCCGCTGACTTCGATC
>CAZHWG010000204.1:0-4126 GCA_964535925.1 uncultured Sphingorhabdus sp. | reverse complement strand
CATGTCGCGGGCTCGAACAGCCGGTCGTAGAGATAGCGGCCGCCGATCCCGAAGGCGCCCATTTCGCGGCGGCCGTTCTCCTCGACGACGATGCCGACGTTGAGCCGGACGAGCGGACGGACGTCGGTCGCGATGAAACCGTCGGGACGGACGATCTCGACGACGCTCCACGATCCCGACAGGCTGACGCTGACCTGCGCGACGCGTGGGTCGCGGGCGCGGGAGGCGGCATCGACCTCCTGGCACAGCGCCACCTTGCGCGCGAAGGGAACAAGGTCGAGCGGGTTGCCGTCGGTATAGAGGTGGCGGTTGGTGCGCGCCGGGGCGGGCGCGGGGCCGACCTTCGACGGATCGAGCAGCGCGAGCGTCTCGGCGGCGCGGCGGATACCCGCCTCGGAAATGTCGTTGGCGTGGGCGAATCCGGTCATCTCGCCCGAAACGCCGCGCAGGCCGAAGCCCGAATCGGTCGAATAGTCGGCGGTTTTCAGCCGGCCGTCATCGAAGCCGAAGCTCTCGCTCGCGCTGTACTGGAGGTAGAGCTCGCCGTCGTCGCTCGCCTTCAATGCCTCGCGGACGAGCCGCTGGGCGCCATCGGGGTCGAGCTGGCCGGGGCGATAGAGAAAGCTGCGCGGGTCTGAAATATCGGTCATGCAACCGATATAGGGCCTTCAGAGGCTGGCGCCAGACGCGATGTCGGGCAGCTGCGACTGGTCGGCACCGTCGGCGGGTCCGCCGGCGAGGATGAAGCGGCGGTCGCAATAGCCGCAATCGACATAGCCCTTTTCGTCGATTTCGAGATAAACGCGCGGGTGGCCGAGCGCGGCGCCGCCGGGGATCAGGCCGGCCTTGCCGAGCGGAACGCCGTCGCAGGCGACGCGGCGGGACTCGACGGTGAGGGTTTCGGGGGGCGGGATCATGCCCGCGCCATTAGCAGCGCAAAATAGGCCGTGCAATCGCGTTGCGCGGGCGCGGTGCCCCTTTGCGCGGCGCGATTTCATCGCTAATCGAGCCGCATGACCGCCACCGCCCCCCTCGCCGCCGCCCCCCTCGCCGCCAATCATCCCGCCCAATCCTCTGGCGGCCAGCCGCCGGCGATCGCGATCCGCGACCTGTCGAAGACCTATGCCGGGGGCAAGCGCGCGCTCGACAATGTCACGCTCGATATTCCGCGCGGCAGCGTGTTCGGCCTGCTCGGGCCCAATGGCGCGGGCAAGTCGACGCTGATCAACATCCTCGCGGGCATGGTCAACAAGACCAGCGGCAGCGCCGAGATCTGGGGCTTCGACATCGATCGCGACCCGCGCAACGCCAAGCGCTCGATCGGCATCGTGCCGCAGGAGATCATGTTCGATCCCTTCTTCACCCCGCGCGAAACGCTCGAGAACCAGGCGGGCTTCTATGGCGTGCCCAAGGACCAGCGGATCACGCAGGAACTGCTCCGCGCGGTGCGATTGGAAGACAAGGCCGAGGCCTATGCCCGGACGCTGTCGGGCGGGATGAAACGGCGGTTGATGGTGGCCAAGGCGATGGTCCACTCGCCGCCGATCATCGTCCTCGACGAGCCGACCGCGGGCGTCGATATCGAGCTCAGGCAACAGCTGTGGGACTATGTCCGCAGCCTCAACGCCGAGGGTGTCACCGTCGTGCTGACGACGCATTACCTCGAGGAAGCCGAGGAACTGTGCGACCGCATCGCGATCATCAACCACGGCAAGTTGATCGCCGACAAGCCGACGCGCGAGCTCGTCGCGATGGGGCGCGAGAAGACCGTCGTCGTGACGCTCGGCCAGGATGTCGACGCGCTGCCCCAGGGGCGCGGGTTCGAAAAGGTCGAGGCGATCGGCGAACGCCAGATCGCGATCACCTTCGACATGGACAAGGCGACCGCGGGCGAGGTGATCACCGCGGTCCAGGCGGGCCATTACGACATCGTCGACGTGGTGACGCGCGAGGCCGACCTCGAGGACGTGTTCCTCAAGCTGACGCGCGAGAGCAACGCGGCAGGCTGACCTAGCCGAACCCGCGCACGGTGATATAGGCGCCCGTATCCGCTATCTCGACCAGCCAGTCTTCGCCGTCGGCATAGAGCCGGACCATGTCGGCCTCGATCGGTCCGCCCGGCGCGTCCTCCCCCCTGCGGTGGAGCAGGCGGTAGAGGCCGGGGATACAGTCCATCAGCCCCTCCCAGGGAAGCTGGAGACGCGGCGCGCCGCGTCCCAAAAGATCGACGACGACCGCGGCGGTGGGGGCCAGCCGCTCGGCCAGGAACGGCTCGAGCGTCCGGCGCAGTGCGAGCATGTGCACCAGCGGACCACCGCCCGTTTTCTCGATTCCCCGCGACAGGCTGCGCTTGAGCGTGGACCAGCCCCCGATGCGGAGCTTGAGGACGACCGCAGGCGGCTGCGGCCCGTTCGGATTGTACGCCGGCGTCATGACCGACGGCACGCCTTTGGAGCGCAGCAACTCGGTCAGCGGCGCGAAACAGGCGGCGTCGCGCGCCGCCAGTTCCTCGCTGAAGCCCGGAGGCGGCTTGGCGAGCCGGGCGGTGTGGTAGTCTCCCCATTCGATCAGCCACTGGTTGGGGTAGGACGTGATCCAGGTCGTGTGGCGCGAGGCGAGCACGATCGAGAGCACCGGACGGCGCAGCGCATCCGACGCGAGGATGGTGAAATTGCTCTCGAACCCGGAATCGTAGCTGAAGCGGAGCAGGTCGTCGGGCCTGGCCACCTCCTCGACCATGCCGCGGATCGTGTCGATGCGCCGTTTGTAGGTCGTGCAATGGTCCCATCGCGCGGGGTCGGGGGCGCCTTCCCAGTAAATCCGGATCGCCGCCACCGGGAGATAGTCCGGAGTCCAGATCCCCTCGTTGGTCAGCGTGTGCGGAACGCCGCAACGTGCGAGGCGGCGCACGATCGCGCCTTCCGGCGCCGGTTGGGCAGTGCGCTCGCGCTGGGCCGCGCGTCGCGCCTCGAGTTCTCGTCGTTTCGGCTCGTCCACCGCTTGCCTCCCCCGCGTTACCGCTTGCATCGCGGCTTTGCCCCGTGTTCAAGCGCATTATGAACGCAAATAAAAGCCGCGATGTCATCGTCATCGGATCGGGCGCGGCAGGGCTGACCGCCGCGATCACGCTCGCCGAGCGGTTCAAGGTGCTGGTCATCGTCAAGGGCGCGATCGACGGCGGATCGACGACCTGGGCGCAGGGCGGGATCGCCGCGGTGCTCGACGCCGGCGACACGTTCGACAGCCATATCGCCGACACGATGGATGCCGGCGCGGGCCTCAACGATATCGCTACGGTCAGGTTCGTCATCGAGAACGCGCCACGCGCGATCGAGCGGCTCGCCGAGATGGGCGTGCCGTTCAACCGCGAGGACGGCGACGTCGCGCTGGGCGAGAACTGGCACCTGACGCGCGAGGGCGGTCACAGCCACCGCCGCATCGTCCATGTCGACGATGCCACCGGCCGGTCGGTCCAGACCGCGCTCGAAAAGGCGGCCGCCGCCAACCCCAATATCACCGTGCGCGCGAACATGGTTGGGATCGACCTGATCACCGGGCGCCACGGCGTCGACTATTCGGGCGCTGGGCGCGTCTGGGGCGTCTATGCGCTAGACAAATCGACCGGCAAGGTCGCTGCGCTGACCGCGCGCGCGACCGTGCTGGCAACCGGCGGCGCGGGGCGGGTCTACCAGTTCTCGACCGCGCCGCGCGGCGCGACGGGCGACGGCATCGCGATGGCGTGGCGCGCGGGTTGCCGCGTATCGAACATGGAAATGATGCAGTTCCACCCGACCTGCCTGTACAATCTCGAGGTCAAGAATTTCCTCATCACCGAGGCGGTGCGCGGCGAGGGCGGGCTGCTCAGGCACCCCGTCACCGCCCACCGCTTCATGCCCGATTACGACGAGCGCGCCGAGCTCGCCCCGCGCGACATCGTCGCGCGCGCGATCGACGACCAGATCAAGCGCTTCGGCCTCGATTACGTCCATCTCGACATCAGCCACAAGCCCGCCGAGTTCGTCATCCACCATTTCCCGACGATCCACGAAAAGCTGCTCGGGCTCGGCATCGACATGACCAAGGGGCCGATCCCGGTGGTGCCCGCACAGCATTATACCTGCGGCGG
>CAZHWG010000203.1:0-4134 GCA_964535925.1 uncultured Sphingorhabdus sp. | reverse complement strand
GTCGAACCAGAACAGCGCGCGCTATTTCACCGACTGGGCGCTGCCCCAGCTCGACATGCTGATCGACGAGACCAACGACCCGATCGACGTCTGGACGACGCTCGACCTGCCGATGCAGCAGGCCGCGACCAACGCAATTTCAAAAGACACGCCGGGCGGGCTGCAAGGCGCGCTTGTCAGCCTCGACCGCGATGGCGCGGTCCGCGCGATGGTCGGCGGGCGCGACTACGTCACCTCGAACTACAACCGCGCGACGCAGGCGGTGCGCCAGCCGGGTTCGGCATGGAAGATCTTCGTCTACATGGCCGCCCTCGAATCGGGCTATCGTCCCGAGGACACCGTCGTCGACGAACCCGTTTCGATCAACGGCTGGACCCCGAAGAATTCGAGCGGGCGGTTCAGCGGCAAGGTCTCGGTCCGCACCGCCTTCGCCTATTCGATCAACACCGTCGCGGCGCAGATCGGCAACGAGGTCGGCTATTCGTCGATCGCCAACATGGCGCGCCGCTTCGGCATATCGACGCCGATCAACACCCACCCGTCGATGGTGCTGGGATCGTCAGAAGTGCGCGTCATCGACATGGCGCGCGCGGTCGCCGCGATCCAGCGCAAGGGCGTTTCGGTGACCCCCTATGCGATCACCAAGGTCACGACCGCCGACGGCGACGTCCTCTACCAGCATCGCGAGGCAGCGGCGACGCAGCTGGTCGACGACTGGGTCGCCGCCGGGATCACCGACCTGATGCAGACCGCGGTCAACACCGGCACCGGTCGCGCGGCGCAGATCGGCCGCCCGGTAGCGGGCAAGACGGGCACGACCAACAGCAACAAGGACGGTTGGTTCGTCGGCTTTTCGAGCGGCCTGGCCACCGCGGTATGGATGGGCCGCGACGACGCCAAGGCGGTCGGCGGGCTGCAGGGCGGACGCGCGCCGACGTCCGCCTGGGCCGATTATATGCGGATCGCGGTCGCCAAGCGCCCGGTCGAGAATTTCGACACCCAGGTCACGCTTCCCGACTGGGTCCTGTCGAACGAACAGGACCAGTATCTCGACGCGCCCGACGACGGCATGCTGGTCGACGAGAACGGCATGCCTATCGAGATTCCGATCGGTCCCGCTCAGCCCGGAGAGCAGCCCCCTGCGATCGACCGGCCGATCGACCAGCAATGGATCGACGAGATGACCGGCCGCAAACGGCCGTCAGCCCCGACACCGCAACCCGCGCGACCCGATGCACCGCGCGAGCAGCCCGGGCGAACCCCACAGCCGAACCAACCGCCGCCGCCATCCAATCAGGAACCGGTCAACCAACGCGGAATTTACTGAAGCTAGGTGAAGCGCAGGCGGCGCAGTTGCTGGCCATGGGCCCGCAGCCATGCACGCGCGGCAACGGGGTCGCCCTCGAACAGCGCCGCGTGCAGTGCATGGAAGCGCGCGCTGTGGTCGAGATGGCCGAGATGCGCGACCTCGTGCGCGACTGTCGCGCGGCGGACCGCGTCGGGGGCCATGATCAAGCGCCAATTGTAGCGGATCGTGCCGCGCGCCGAGCAGCTTCCCCAGCGTGAGCGCGGGTCGCCGATGCTGACGCTTTCGCAGGCGAGCCCGCCGCGTGACGCATATTCATGCGTTTCGCGCGTCATTACCGTCCGTGCCTGATCCTTAAGCCAGCGTTCGACCCGGCGCGCTATCGCTTCGCGCGGGCCGCCGAGCTGAAGCTCGTCGCCGACACGGCGCGCGGCACGCGGATAGGACGGATCCCAGGCAACGACGATCTCTCCGTCACAAAACGGTATTATGCTACCGTTCTCAACGCTCTCGGGCGCACCGCCCTTGCCCGCCTGTTCGATCGCCCAACCGCGATGGCCGTCGGCCCAGGCGATCGCCTTGCGCTGCGCCATGCGCGGCGGGACGGTCAGGCGAAATTCGCCGCGCACCGGATCGCAGGCGAGGCGCAGGCGGCGCGCCCGCGGGTGGACGACGAGGCGCAGCGGCCAATCGGTGCCGCACGGGCCCGTGACATAGGCGTCGAGCGGCGCATCGGCAGCGGCGTCAGATCGGCCTAGGTTAGATGGGGCGGTCGACAAGATGGTTCTCATAGGGTCCGGCATCGGCCTCTGCTACGGTCCAGCCGCGGACCGACTGGCCCGCGCGATGGACCGCCTCGCGGTCTCCGCTGATCAGGTAATGCCAGTCGAACAGCGGCTTGCCCTCGGCCCGCAGGCGATAGGCACAGGTCAGCGGCAACCAGTCGATATCCTCGACCTTGGCAAGGGTCAGCTGGAGACAGTCGGGGACGTGCCGCTTACGGTGCGCGTAATCGGTGCAGCGCGCGGTTTCGCGGTCGAGCAGGCGACAGGCGATGTTGGTCGGGTAGATCCGTCCGTTATCCTCGTCCTCGGCCTTGTGCAGGCAGCATTTGCCGCAGCCGTCGCACAGCGCCTCCCATTCGCCCGCGTCGAGGCTGGCGAGCGGGCGCTCCCAGAACGGCGCGGGCCGCGGTGCGTTGGCCGTCATGTCGCCGGGTCGACCCATTGCGCCAGCGTCGCGGCGATCGCTGCGGGACTGGCCTCATCCTCGGTAGTCGAGGGATCGTCGAGCGGGAGCAGCGCGATGGGTTCGCCCTTGGGACCCATCAGATAGGCGATCTGGCTATGCGCCATCAGGTAGGCGTCGGGCCGTGAGCCGGCGACCTTGCGATAGCTCGCGGCATAGGCCTTGGCGGCGGCTGCAACCTGTTCGTTGGTTCCGGTCAGGCCGATCAGGCGCGGCCCGAAGCTCCTCACAAAGGTCTTGAGCACGGCGGGCGTGTCGCGCGCCGGATCGATCGAAATGAAGACCGGCTGGACCAGCGCGGCGGCGGCCGGATCGGACTTTTCGAATGCGGCAAGGCCGCGCATCAGTTTCTGCAGGTCGACCGGGCAGACATCGGGGCAATAGGTGTAACCGAAATAGACGATAGCGTATTTGCCGTCGAGGTCGCGGTCGGTGAAGACGGCCCCGTCCTGGTCGACCAGGCTGAAGGGTCCGCCGATCGACGCGCCCGACAGCGGCGGTTCGGCACTCTGCGATGGTTCCGACGAGCAGGCCGAAAGGCTGGCCAAGGCGAAAGCGAGCGTGATAGAAGAGGCAATGTTCATGATAGCTGCAGCCATGCGCTGCCATGCAGGTGAAATCAACAATCGGTGCCAGATATGATGCGTTCCTTTCGGTCTTTCCATTATGCGATCTCCCTCGGCCTTGGTCTCGCCGTGATCGGCCAGCCGCACGGCGCCGCGGCACAGGAAGCCGCCGCCTCGGTGCGCTTTCACAAGGCCGTGACCGATCGCGACGGGACCGCGGTGATGGCCCTGCTCAATGCGTCGGTCGACGGGCTGATCAACGCGCCCAACCGCGACAATGGCGAGACCGCGCTGCATATCGTCGCGCGGCGCGGCGATGGGCAGTGGATCCGCTATTTCATCGGCAAGGGCGCGACGCCGGATGTCATCGACAAGGCAGGCTATTCGCCGCTGATGGTCGCGATCTCGAACGACGATGCCGAAACCGCGAAGCTGTTGCTCGAACTCGGCGCGAGCGTCGATTTCACCAATACGCGCGGCGAGACCGGGCTGATCAAGGCGGTCCAGTTGCGCAAGCCCGTTCTCGTCCGGATGCTGATCGCGCATGGCGCCGATCCCGATCGCGCCGATTATGTCGCCGGGCTGAGCGCGCGCGATTACGCGACGCGCGACGCGCGTTCTGCAGTCCTGCTCAATGCGCTGACGCCGCGCCCGGCGGGACCCGACGACGCGCTGCCCAACGGGCCGATCTTCAAACCCGGCGGCTGATCAACCTGGCGACCGGCGTTAGCCGTCGGCATAGAGGTTGAGCATATCCGGGTCGGCGGCGATCATCATGCGTCGCATCGCCAGCCGGGCGATCCTCAGCAACTCGGCCTTGCGCCGCGCCGGAGCGAGCGCGTGGACCGCCGCTTCGCGGACGATTTCGGCGCCGAGGCGACGGCGACGATCACGGTGACGGTGACGGGCGTCGCCCTCGACAATTCGCCGCCCGTCGGCGGCGGAGCGGTTCTGGGGACGGACGAGGACGGCGACGGGACCGGCGGGAACCTCTTCTTCGAGACGGGGGCCTTC
>CAZHWG010000202.1:0-4140 GCA_964535925.1 uncultured Sphingorhabdus sp. | reverse complement strand
CCCTCCGCAAACCGTTGACCTACGGTCGTCTTCGACCCGACAAGCTCAGGGTGAGCGCGATGTCGGAGATGACTGTTCATCCGCCGAAACCTCTGGCGAAGGAGGAGCCACCACCGACGCCTATGGCCGCACGCCCGATCGCTGGGCTGGGTCGGGCGATCCCGACGATCCCACCGCGGGGCTGACCGACCGCGAATACGATATCTACTGGGCGGGCGTGCGCGACTCGATCCGCCTCGCGCGGCACCCCGATCCCGCTCCCCCTTCCGCTCAGGCTGAGCGGACTATGGTGCCACATCCCACCGATCCCGACGACGCGCTCGTCCGCCCCTGGCTCAGGCAGTTCGATGCCGGGCTGCGCGATGCCGATAACGATGCCGCCACGCGTGACGGCGGCTGGAACCCGCGGCGCAAGCGCGTCTTCCTCGCGACGCTGGCCGCCTCGGGCATCGTCACCGATGCCTGCCGCGCCGCCTCGATCAGCCCGCGCTCGGCCTACAATCTGCGCAACCGCGACGCGGTCTTTGCCGAGGCATGGGTCGCAGCCCAAGCGCTCGCCCGCCAGCGGCTCGCCGACGAGCTGCTCGAACGCGCGCTGCGCGGCCAGGCCGACCGCATCGTCAAGAACGGCGAAGTGATCGCCGAACGTCACCGCACCGACAACCGCCTCGCATTGGGCCTGCTCACCCGCCTCGATCGCCTCGCCGCGCCCGAGCCGGTCTCGTTCGTCCCCGTCGATCCCGCGCCGCACAAGGTCCTGATGGCGCACTGGGACGCCTTCCTCGACACGATCGACGCGCCATCCGCCGAAGACGCCGCCATCCCCTCCCGCGCTCATCCTGAGCCTGTCGAAGGAGCCTCTGGCGAAACCCCCGAAGGTCACACCCAAGGTCACACCCGTGAACCCGTCCCTGGACGGTGTGAACTGCATGAACTTGTCAGGACTTTGGAGGCTTCGGGCGATTCTGCCCCCGAGCCCGCAACCGGTCCCGCTTCGCCGGTCGAAGCCGGGGGGGACGGGCACGAGATCTGGCAGGACAGCGAGGGCCATTGGTGGACCGACTTCCCCCCGCCCGAGAGTTTCGACGGCGAGGAGCAGGGCCGCTACGGCGACTGGGATTACCAGCGCACCCTCGACGAGGACGAACAGTTCGCGGTCGAGGAGGAGGACGACGAAGACCGCGCCGAACGCGCCCGCCTCGAATCGCTCCGCCGCGCCGCCTTCGGCCTGCCTCCCGAGGACGAGGACGACGACGAGGACGAGGAGGACGATCAGTCTAGCAACACCGCGTCACCTCCGCCGCCGCCCCCGATTGTCGCCGGGCCAGAACCCGCCGCAGCTCAGCGTTTGGGCGATCCGTAATCGGGCTTGCCGCCGCCGCCCGATCCGGGGCCGGCATCCTCGTTATCGGGATAGGCGTCGGGGGTCGTCGTGCCGACATCGGGGCGGTTCTCGACCGGCTCGATCCCGTGCGGCGTGGGGATGGTGTCGGTATCTTTGGTCTTGGTCGGCTCGGTCATCGCGGGCGCTCCTGCGGGGGTGGGACAAGGATCACCGGGTCAACGCGGGCGGTGCGTGCGCGGTTCCTGCCGCCCGCATCCGGTCCCGCCCCTTGAACGTAGCTCGGCGGTAACCAGATGCTTACCCCGACGCTTTATCGGGGCAGCGAGGGAGGACACGGCATGCGGAAAATCGGCGGACTGACAGTCGGGCTCATCGCCTTTGCCGCGACCGGTGCAGCGATCGTCGTGCCCAGCCTCGTCGCGCCCGCCGCCGCCTCGATCGCCGAGCAGGCGAGCGCGACCGATGCCGTCGCCCCGCCGCTCGTCCCCGCGCCGCTCGTCGGCACGCCGCCCGCCGGCTAGGACGCCCCCCGCGATTTGCCAAATCCGGCGGCGCGCGTCATAGGTTGCCGGCGGCCGGCGGGCGGCCCGTTATGCCAGGGGGGAACTATGGCCGATCGTGAATTCCAGGTGAAACCGCTCTTCGCCGAGCCCTATTTCGTCACCAGCCTGGCCGACGTCATCACGCCCAAGCAGGTCGAATTCCTCAAGTCGCTCGAGATGGTCGACAACCAGGTCAACAAGATCTCGAAGAACCTCTACATCTTCGAGGAACCGGCGCTGCGCGGCATCGCCAAGGCGGTGCAGGAGGCGCTCGACATCTACGCCCGCGAGGTCATGGGCATCGTCCAGAAGCTCCATGTCACGCAGAGCTGGACGCTGACCAACCCGCCCGGCATCGGCATGCACGGCCACTCGCATTCGAACTCGCTCGTCTCGGGCTCGCTCTACTATACCGACCTGCCCGATCCGCCCGCCTCGATGATCTTCGAACGCCATACCAGCTACCAGCTGCTCGAACTCGGTCCCAATCGCGGTCAGCCCAACGTCTACAACGCGACGCGCAACTCGGTCGTGCCCAAGAAGGGCGACCTCGTCATGTTCCCGTCGAAACTGCAGCATTATGTCGAGGCGAACACGTCGATGCTGCCGCGCCATTCGGTCGCGTTCAACAGCTTCGTCCGCGGCAAGATCGGCAGCTTCCGCGACGTCTCCGAGCTGAAGCTCTAGCGCAGCGGATCAATGCCGCGTCGTGAAGCCCTTCGGTCCGAAGAACTTGCCGAGCGCCGCATTCGCCAGGGCGTTTAGCGCCTGGCCTAGTTCGTCGGCGGTCTTCGACACGTCGTCGGCTGCCGCTTCGACATCGGGCGTTTCGCCATCGGCCTCGGGCTCGGGCTCGCGCTTCTTCTTGTGGGCCTTCGCCGCCATCGCCGCGCCCGCCGCGATCAGCCCCGCCGCGGCCAGGTCGCGCATCAGCGGTCCCGTCACCGTCCGAGCGAAATCGCGCCCCTTGCGGCGCAGCTCCTCGGGAATCTCGAACTCCTTGAAGCCGTCGTCCATCTCGATGCGGATATGCGGCCCGTTGCCGCGATGCGGCCGCGGACTGTCATCGTCACCGCCGCGCGCGTTGCGCCGCGCGGCGCGCATCTCGGCCTTCGCCGCGCGCAGTTCGTCGCGCGCCTTGCGCATCTTCTTCGCTGCCTTGCGGGCTTTCTTGGCAATTTTTTCGGGGTCGTCGGTCATGAGTCGTTCTCCTTAAGGAGTGTATTACACCAGTAAGGCAGTCGGTGCAATCAGGAACGTTCGCCGCGTCCGCTCGTTACCGTCACGCAACATTCAAAGGATCCAGTCATGTCTGCAACCTCCACAACCGCAAAACTCGTTGTTCCCGCCCTCGCACTCGTCGGCTTGACCGGCTGCGCGACGATCGCGGGCACCGTCGGCGAAAGCTGGAACACTGCCATGGTCGGCAACCAGGAAGTCCCCGGCCCGGGCGATCCCGACGGCACCGGCACGGCCAAGATCACCGCCGACGCAACGACCAACACCGTCTGCTACGACATTACCGTCCAGCGGATCGGCACGCCCACCGCGGCGCATCTCCATCGCGGTGCGGCGGGCGTCGCGGGCCCGCCCGTCGTCACCTTCAAGACACCGACCGCCGGCGCGGCGTCCGAATGCCTTAGCGTCGACAAGGCGCTCGCGGCGTCGATCATCGCCGATCCGTCTAATTATTACGTCAACGTCCACACCGCCGATTATCCGGGCGGTGCGATCCGCGGGCAACTTGCGCGATGAGCACGATCCACAAGAGCGGATCGGCCCGCTACGAAGGCCTCGGCAAGGACGGCAAGGGGCATGTCTCGACCCAGTCGGGCGCGCTCGACAACCAGCCCTACGGCTTCCAAACGCGGTTCGAAGATAAGCCCGGGACGAATCCTGAGGAACTCGTCGCCGCTGCGCATGCCAGCTGTTTCACGATGGCATTGAGTTTCGGTCTCGCCAAGGCGGGACATAGCGCCGGCACGCTCGAAACAAAGGCGGTCGTCAGCCTCGACAAGGACGGCGACGGCTACACTGTTACCAAATCGGCACTGACGCTGAGTGCAGCGATCAAGGGCATTGCGCCTTCGGACTTTGCCAAGGCGGCCGCCGAGGCCAAGGCCAACTGCCCGCTGTCGAAGCTGCTCAACTGCGAGATTACGCTTGAGCACAGCCTCAACGGCGCATGACGTAGGCAGTTTAAGGTCGCGCGACAACCGCGCCCAACGAAAATGGGAGCCGACATTGCTGTCG
>CAZHWG010000201.1:0-4147 GCA_964535925.1 uncultured Sphingorhabdus sp. | reverse complement strand
TCGGCCGATTTCGCGCGGCTGCTGGTCCGCGTGGCGCATGACGATTTCGCCTTTCGTCCGACCCCGCACCGGCTTGCCGGGCTGATCGTGCTGAAGGCGCCCGACATGCCCTCGGCGCTGATCGAGGCGGGCTATGTCAGCAATGCGGGCGATGCCAGCTTCCTCGCCTCGCGCGAAGGCCAGCGGCGTTTTGCCCGCGGCGTGCGCAAGGCGGTCGTCATCCATTTCGCGCGTCTCAACGCGAAGCGCTGAACCCGCGCGATGCACTTGGCGACGAATGACTGCAGGAAGCGTATGGCTTTGCCTGCGGCTTTTTCCTAGAGGATGGCGGCGATGAGCGACGACATTCCTTCCCACGGCACCGGCACCGGCACCGGCGAATACGTTCGCTACCGGCTGCGCCGCGACAGCAGCGGCGTGCGCGACTGGTTCGCCGCGCGCTGGCATCGCCGCCGTTTCCGCTGGCTGACCTATGCCGTCGTCACCGGGCTGCTCGCGTTCCTTGTCGGCTGGACGATGATCGCGCGCGGCCTGCCCGATGCGCGCACGCTGCTCGAATACCAGCCGGCGCTGCCGACCGTGGTGCGCGGCGCGAACGGCGAGCCGGTCCACAGCTTTGCGCGCGACCGGCGCGTCCAGCTCGATTACAACGAATTCCCGCCGCAGCTGATCCACGCCTATCTCGCCGCCGAGGACAAGACCTTCTTCCGCCATGGCGGGATCGACTATTTCGGCTTTGCCGGGGCGGTGTTCGACTATGTCTCGAAGCTCGGCTCGGGCGATCGCGCCAAGGGCGGCTCGACGATTACCCAGCAGGTCGCCAAGAATATCCTCATCGGCGACGACTATTCGGTCACGCGCAAATTGAAGGAGATGGTCCTCGCGCGCCGCATCGAGGGCGTGCTGACCAAGCAGCAGATTCTCGAACTCTACCTCAACGAGATCCCGCTCGGGCGCCAGTCGTTCGGCGTCCAGGCCGCGGCGCGCGCCTATTTCGACAAGGACGTCGGCGATCTCGACCTCCACGAGGCAGCGTTCCTCGCGATCCTGCCCAAGGCGCCCGAGAAATACGGCCGTCCGCAGAACCGCGAGTCCGCGCTTGACCGGCGCAACTTCGTCCTCCGCCAGATGGAGGAGAACGACTGGATCACCGCCGCGCAACGCGCTTCGGCGGCGGCGTTGCCGCTCGGCCTCGTTTCCGAACGCGGCTCGCCGTTCAAGAACGCCGGCGGCTATTACATGGAAGAGGTCCGCCGCGAGCTGCTCGACAAGTTCGGCGAGAATGCCGAGGACGGACCCTTGAGCGTCTATGCCGGCGGCCTGTGGGTCCGCACGCCCTACGATCCCGCGATGCAGGCCGCGACGACCAACGCCTTGCGCGCCGGGCTGCTGCGCTTCGACGCGGGCCGGGCCTGGTCGGGCAGCCTCGGTACGATCGAGCCCGACGACCAGTGGCTCAGCCGGCTCAAATCGTCCTATGTCAGTATCGATTACGACGACTGGCGGATTGCCGCGGTGCTCGCCAACGACGGCGGCGTCGCACAGCTCGGCTTCGCCAACGGCTCGACCGGGCGGATGACCGCGGGCAATGCGCGCGGCGTGCTGGGCAAGATCAAGCCCGGCGACCTGATCGCGGTGAAACCGATGGCGGGCGACGAATATACGCTGCGCAACATTCCCAAGATTTCGGGCGGCATGGTTGTCGAGGACCCGCACTCGGGCCGCATCTATGCAATGCAGGGCGGCTTTTCGAACCGTCTGTCGTCGTTCAACCGCGCCACCCAGGCCGAACGCCAGCCGGGCTCGACGATCAAGCCGTTCGTCTATTCGGCCGCGCTCGACAACGGCATGACCCCCGCGTCGATGATCGTCGACCAGCCGTTCTGCGTCTATCAGGGCGCCGGGCTCGGCGAAAAATGCTTCAAGAACTTCTCGGGCGGCTATGCCGGCGCCAAGACGATGCGCTGGGGCATCGAACAGTCGCGCAACCTGATGACCGTCGCGGCGGCGAACCAGACCGGCATGGACAAGGTCGTGGAGACGATCAAGCGGATGGGGATCGGCGACTACAAGCCCTATCTGTCGATGGCGCTGGGCGCGGGCGAAACCACCGTGCTCAAGATGACCAACGCCTTTTCGATGCTCGTCAATGCGGGCCGCGAACTGCAGCCGCGCGTCATCGATTATGTCCAGGACCGCAACGGCAAGGTCGTCTGGCCGGCCAGGTGGAAGCCGTGCGAGGGCTGCAATGCCGACGACTGGGACGGCAAGCCGATGCCGCGCTTCGTCCAGACCGGCAGGCAGGTGCTCGATCCGCTTACCGCCTATCAGATGGTCCATATCCTCGAAGGCGTCGTGACGCGCGGTACCGCGCAGCGTCTGCGCGCGCTCGACCGGCCGCTGTTCGGCAAGACGGGGACGACCAACGGGCCAAAGGAAGTGTGGTTCGTCGGCGGCACTCCCGATCTCGTGACCGGCATCTATGTCGGCTATGACCAGCCCGCCAATCTTGGCGGCTGGGCTCAGGGCGGCCGCGTTTCGGCGCCGATCGCGCTCGACTTCTTCCAGAAGGTGATCCCCAAAAACGCGCCCAAGGTGCCGTTCGTCGCGCCGACCGACATTCGCATGGTCCGCATCGACCGCAATTCGGGCAAGCGCGTCTATGGCGTCTTTCCCGACAGCGAAAACGGCGATCCCAAGGCGGCGGTGATCTGGGAGGCGTTCAAGCCCGAAACCGAACCCAAAAGGACGATCCGCAAGGAAGAGATTCCCGAGCCCAAGAAGGTCACCGCCAAGCCGGTAACGACCGATACGCGACCCAAGCAGACGCGCGACGACCAGGAATTTCTCGAGGATCAGGGCGGGATATATTAGCGGCGGTGGATCGGGCCAGTCTGCTGGCCTCGGTGCAGGGTCTGGCGGAAGCCGGAAAAGTCTCCATCGCCACCGTGGCCCAGCGATGCTAATCTCTCCCATCCAACAGGAGATTGCCCATGCGCCGCGCCGCCTTCATCATTATCGCTCTGATCGTCCTGATCGCCGGCGCCGCCGTGCTGCTCTACCCGGGTGGTAGCGAGGCGTCGGACCGACTCGCGGTCGGCGACGCTGCACCGCTGTTCGCCACCACCGGCACGCTCGCCGGCGAAACCTTCCCGGTCGATCTCGCGGCCGAGCTGAAGAAAGGCCCGGTGGTGCTCTATTTCTACCCCGCCGCCTTCACCACCGGCTGCACGCTGGAGGCCAACGCCTTTGCCGAAGCGATGCCGCAATTTCGCGCCGCCGGGGCCACCGTTCTCGGCCTCTCGGCCGACCCGATCGACAAGCTCAAGAAATTCTCGGTGTCCGAATGCCGCGGCAAGTTCGCGGTCGCGCCGGCGAGCGAAGAGGTGATCGCCGATTACGGCGTCGCGCTCAAGAAAGCGGGAATCGCCACCGGCATGACGACGCGAACAAGCTATGTCATCGGCCGCGACGGCCGCATCGCCTTCGTTCACGATGACATGGACTACAAGGATCACGTCGCGAAAACGCTCGCCGCGGTCCGCGCGCTCGAAAAGGTGCGATAGACCCAGCGGCTTGCCAAGCCGTGTCGCGACGCTAATACCTTCGGACAGGACCATGGCGGCGAAAGCCGCGGCCGGCAATTCTGGGGGTATTCATGACTGCAGCACCGCAAGAGAGCGCGTTTTCGCAATCGTTCGGACAGTTTCTCGAACCGATCACCAACTTTTCCGACCTGCTCTGGGGCGGAACGTGGAACGGCCAGGAAGTCCTGATCGTCCCGCCGCTTGTCGTGCTGCTGCTCGGTACCGGCCTCTACATCATGGTCGGCCTGCGCTTTTACCCGCTGACCAACCTGATCCCCGCCTTCCGCAAACTGTTCACCAAGTCGGGCAAGCAGGGCGCGGGCGAAATCTCTCCCTTCGCCGCGCTGTCGACTGCGTTGTCGGGCCAGGTCGGGACCGGCAACCTCGCCGGCGTCGCGACCGCGATCGCATTGGGCGGACCCGGCGCGATCTTCTGGATGTGGGTCACCGCGCTGGTCGGCATGGCCCTCGCATTCGGTGAAGGCGCGCTTGCGATCCGCTTCCGCGACCGCGCCGAGGACGGCACTTATCGCGGTGGGCCGATGAGCTACATCACGATC
>CAZHWG010000200.1:0-4167 GCA_964535925.1 uncultured Sphingorhabdus sp. | reverse complement strand
GCGAGATCGTCATGCCCGAACTCGACGCATTGTCGCCGCTCGCGCTTACCCGGATCGACGGCAAGAGCGGGCTGTTGCTCAGCTCGAACCCGCTCAGCATTTCGCAGCGTACGCTGAAACGCGGCTTCGATCTTGTCGTCGTCGCATTGCTGCTGCCGTTCGCGCTGCCGATCGCGCTGCTCGTCGCTCTCGCGATTGTCTTCGACAGCCGCGGTCCGGTGCTGTTTCGCCAGCAACGCATCGGCCTCGACAACCGACCGTTCGACATTCTCAAGTTCCGCTCGATGCGTCACGACGCGAGCGACGCGAAGGGCACGCGGTCGACCGCGCGCGACGACGATCGCATCACGCGCGTCGGTCGCTTCATCCGTCGCACCAGCCTCGACGAACTGCCGCAGCTCGCCAATGTCATCGCCGGAGACATGAGCATCGTCGGGCCGCGCCCGCATGCCGAAGGGTCGCGTGCCGGCGATGCGCTGTTCTGGGACGTCGATGCGCGCTACTGGCATCGCCACGCGGTCAAGCCGGGGCTGACCGGCCTCGCCCAGATCCGCGGCCATCGCGGCGCGACGCACACCTCAGGCGCGCTTTCAGACCGGCTCCAGGCCGATCTCGAATATGTCGCGAACTGGTCGCTGGCGCGCGATGTCGGCATCCTCGCTCGCACGCTGCGCATATTGGTCCACGACAATGCCTATTGAGGCGCGCCAGCGATGAGCGTCGAACTCGACGAAGTGCCCGATCGCGACGCGATCAACCAGGGCGCGCTGGCGACCGATCACCTCATGGCCGATCTTGGCCAACGGACGCGGCGCGGCGGCGCGATCGCGATCGGCGCACAGGTCACGCGCCTCGTCATCCAGTTCGCCACGCTGGCAATCCTCGCGCGGCTTCTGCTTCCCGACGATTTCGGTGTCATCGCGATGGCCGCGGCGATCACCGCCTTCGTCGCGATGTTCTCCGAACTCGGGCTGGCGGCGGCGACGGTGCAGCGTCGCGAAATCGACCAGGACACCGTCAGCGGCCTGTTCCTGATCAACCTCGGCATGGGCCTTGCGGTGATGCTCGCAGTGATCGCGCTGGCGCCGGTGGCGGCATGGTTTTTCGACGATCCGCGCGTGCTCAACGTCGTCATCGCGATGGCTCTTCCGGTCCCGCTGCTCGCCGCCAGTCGCCAGCACGCTGCGCTGCTCCAGCGCGGCATGCGCTGGACCGCGCTCGAAATAACGACGATCCTGGCACAGGCGGTCGCCGCACTGGTCGCGATCGGCATCGCGTGGCAGACCGATCTGGGATACTGGGCGCTGGTCGCGCAAAGCTGGACCGCGGGGCTGCTGACCTTTGGCCTGCTGTGGCTGGCCTGCCCGTGGCGGCCCAGCCGGGTGCGCGACTGGAGCCAGGTCCGCAGCGCGTTGGCATTCGGCCTGCACCTTACCGGCTTCCAGTTCCTCAATTACTTCCACCGCCAGTTCGACGACCTGCTCGTCGGGCATCGCTGGGGCTCGATCGAGCTGGGCTTTTACAACCGTGCCTACATGCTGCTGCTGCTACCGACGCACGTAATCAACGGCCCGCTCGGATCGGCCGTCATTCCCGCGCTTAGCCGGATGCAGGACGATCCCGCACGCTGGCGCGCGATTTACCTCAAAGCCCTGACGGGGGTGACGTTGATATCGTCCTTTTTGGCAGCCGTTTTTGCGGTGACGGCGCAATCATTGGTTGCACTGACATTTGGACCCGGGTGGGAAAAGTCGGGAGAAATATTCTTTTTCCTGGCGTTGTCGCTGTTCGTCGCACCCATCATGAACACCGTCGGATGGATATATACGTCGCTCGGCAACACGCGCAGGATGTTCCTCTGGGCGATGGTCTCAACCCCATTCCTGGTGGTCGGGTTTTTCGTTGGCCTGCCTTACGGAACACGTGGGATAGCAATCGCTTACGCGGCGATCATTTGGTGTTTGCTCATCCCGTGTTTGTTATTCGCAACGCATGGAACCCCACTACGCGTAAGGGACATGCTCCGCGTCACCTTTCCAGCCGTCCTGACCGGGCTGATCGCGACGCTCATCTCGCTGACACTGTCGTCCTACTATGAGGGCTTCCCGCACATCGTCAGGTTCGTAATCGGCTCTGCATTGGTGGTTACGATTTATGGATTGGCAGCTCCTATCTTGTTTTATTTCAGTCCCGCGAAGGCAGAATATGCCTCGGTACTTGACGAGGCAGCCAATGCCGCCAAGGCGTTCTGGCACAAGCTTTCCAGCTTACGGGGATTACAGTGAACGTTGCCGATGCCATCGCAAGGTTGCGTAAACCTTCCAAGGACCTGATTCCCAAAATTGCCCGCAAGATCGCGCAACTGCCGCGGCGCATGGCGATTGCCGCCGGGATGAATGGCGAACGACGCGTGACCTTGGCCGACGGATCGACCTTTGTCGCCGATCCGCGACGAGGATGGATCGACTGGAATCTTGCCGTACGCGGAACCTACGAACCCGGCACGCTGACCCTGATCCGCAAATTTCTCGGATCTGGAGATACGTTTGTCGATGTCGGAGCGAACATCGGCCTCATGAGTGTCACTGCCGCCCGATGTGTCGGACCAAGCGGGCAGGTTCTGGCCTTTGAACCTGACAGCCGCAATTTCCCGCGGCTCGCTTCCGCCCGGCAGGCCAATTCGGTTCCTCAGCTATTGCCGATCCCGCTCGCACTCGGCTCGCATACCGGTCACATCACCATAAACCGGGCACCAGGAGGCGACGGCGGGCTTAGCTCGATCAAAGAAATTCCTGGTTTTATCGGTGGCGAACAAATCCGCCTCACGACGCTAGACGCAATGGTTGATGCCCTTTGCATCGATCAGATCAACCTCATCAAGATCGATGTCGAAGGCGCGGAGGAAGATGTTGTCATGGGGGGGCTCAAGTCCATCATGCGTTTTCGCCCCGTCCTCATCATCGAAATGATAAACCAAAGCGCTGTAGCCGCTGGCAAGATGTTGTCCGACATGGGCTACAAGGCATTCGTGACCGACGGCAAGGACAGCTTCGAATGCCGGCGACTTCGACCGATCGAGCCCCGATTGCTCGATCATGACAACATGATCTTCGTCGATGCCGACAAATGCGGGCAATTGGCCGACATGGGCTTGCAGGTCGTGGAATGGCAAGACTAGCCATCATCTCGCACAAGTTCGATCAGCCGTCGGAAACCTTCATCCGCGACCATGTCGCCTGTCTCGCGCCGGGCGATACCGCGCTGGTGGCGCGAAAGGGCCGCCCGCCGGCCGGGTGCGACGGCCCGTTCCTGGCACTGGGCGGCAAGAGGCACTCGCCGCCCTATGTCCTCGATTATCTCGTGCGGCGTGCACTGGGCCTGAGCCGCAAACCGCGGCCGGCGCGCATGACGCGGCGTGAATCGGCGCGGCTGCAAGCCTTTGTGCATCGCCACGATGTCACCACGGTGCTCGTCGAGCATGGCCATGTCGGCGCCGAGTTCGCCGATGCGGTGTGCGCGGCAGGGGTACGCCTGTTCGTCCACTTCCATGGGCATGACGCCAATATCCTCGCGCGTTTTCCGGGCTTTGCCGAGCGCTACCACGCGCTCTTCGCTCAGGCCGACGGGATTGTCGTAACCTCTTCGTACATGGCCAATCGGCTGACGAACCTGGGCTGTCCTGAGGCGAAGCTGATCGTCTGTCCGGTCGGGATCGACACGCGCCGCTTCGCACCCGCGCGCGATCGACCGGTCGCGAAACGGATCGTCGCGATCGGCCGGCTGATCCCGCTCAAGGGCCCGCTCGAGGCAATCTCGGCTTTCACGAGGGTCGTCGAGAAACATCCCGACGCGCACTTCGACGTGATCGGCGACGGCCCCTTGCGCCAGCGGTGCATTGACCATGCGCGCGAACTCGGCGTTGGCGACCGCGTTCACTTTCACCTCGCCCAGCCGGTCGATCGCGTTGTCGAACTGCTACAGGGCGGCTCGGTCTTTATCCAGCATGGCATTACGCAGGCCGATGGTACCGCCGAGGCGTTTGGTCTTGCTCCGCTTGAAGCCGGTGCGTGCGGGCTTCCGGTCGTCGTGACGCGGCACGGCGGAATGGCCGAAACGGTGGTCGACGGGCAGACCGGATTCATCGTGGCCGAAAGCGATATCGGGGCG
>CAZHWG010000199.1:0-4172 GCA_964535925.1 uncultured Sphingorhabdus sp. | reverse complement strand
CGTCGCGCCCGAGGAGATCGACGTGGCGACGGCGATCTACCAGTTCGAGCGGGTCACCGACTGGCGCGTAGCCGCGGTCGAGCGGAAGTGGGCGGGGCTGCGCAGCTTCGCCCCCGACCGGCTGCCGGTGATCGGTTTCGATGCGAACATGCCGGGTTTTTTCTGGCTCGCGGGACAGGGCGGGGTCGGTATCCAGACCGCGCCGGCCGCATCGGCGCTGGCCGCGGTGCTGATCACTCGGCGCCATCCCGATATGCCGGGCGTCGATCCGGCGCGCTACGATCCCGCGCGCTTCGCCGCTACTTGATCTGGCGCGCCTTGGCGGCGTCGCTGGCGAGCTGGTCGGCGATATCGTTGTCGGGGTGACCCGAATGGCCCTTGACCCAGTGCCAGGCAATGTCGTGCCGGGCTGCGGCGGTTTCGAGCGCCTGCCACAGGTCGGCATTGGCGACGGGCTTGCGCGCCGCGGTGCGCCAGCCGTTCTTCTTCCAGCCGTGGATCCACTTGGTGATGCCGTCGCGAACATAGGTCGAATCGGTGCTGAGCTCGACGCGGCACGGGCGCTTGAGCGCGTCGAGCGCCTCGATCGCGGCCATCAGCTCCATGCGGTTGTTGGTCGTCGGGTCCTCGCCGCCCGACAGCAGCAGTTCGCGGTCGCCCCAGCGGATCACCGCGCCCCAGCCGCCGGCGCCGGGATTGCCCTTGCATGCGCCGTCGGTGGCGATGTGGACTGGCGTCTGTTCGGTCATTGCGGTGTCGGTCCCATCAGGTCTGCGCTGCTTGCCGCGGCGTAGAAGCGCAGGCGGCTGGCAAAGGCAAGCGGGTCCTTGCGCGTGACGCCGATATCCTCGCGGCAGGCAAACCAGTCCTCGGCCCGGGTCAGCAGGAATCGCAGCGACGCGGCCATCCCGAGCAGAGGTAGCGCGGCGCGCTCTTCGGGCAACAGGCCGTGCGCGCGTTCATAGCCGGCGATCAGCGCCGCCGCCCGATCGGCGAGCAGCCGGTTGCCGTCGGCATCGAAGCACCAGGCCGCGTGCGTCACCGCGAGGTCGTAGGCGCGCACGTCGTGGCAGGCGAAGGCAAAGTCGATCAGGCCGGTGATCGTATCGCCGATCGCCATGACGTTGTCGGGGAACAGGTCGGCATGGATCGTCGCATGCGGCAGGTCGGCGGGCCAGTCGGCGTCGATCCGCGCGAGCGCGGCAGCGACGCATGCCGAGAGCCCGGGCTGAAGTTCGTCGAGCCGGTCGCCATAACGCGCGGCGAGGTCATGCCACGTATCGCGTCCCTGCGGATTGCGCCGGGCAGGTGCGAAGTCGGCGAGCGCGTGGTGCATGCGCCCGAGCGCCTCGCCAGCGGCGGTGCATTGCGCGGTAGAGGGATCGTCGATCGCCGCGCCTTCGATCCAGCCGAACAGGGCGGTGGGCTTTCCCGCAAGTCGCGTGAGCGTCGCACCACCGTCGGCGCGAAGGACCGGCGGAACCGCGATGCCGCGGCTGGCAAGATGATCGTGCAGCGCGATCAGCCAGGGCAGGTCGTCGCGGTTGGTGCGGTGTTCGAACAGCGTCAGCAGGACCGGACCGCTGCTCGTATCGAGTCGGTAGTTGGTGTTCTCGATTCCCTGGTCGATGCCGGTGAGCGCATCGAGTCTGCCGAGCCGATAGCCGGCGACCAGCGCCGCTGCGTCGGCGAACGCGACCTTGGTGTGGACCGCCATCAGGCGGCGCGGGTGTCCGCCTCGGCCGCCCGTTGCGCGGATTTGTCGTCGGCGGTCTGCTGCAGCTCCTTGGGCAGCTTGAACACCATGTTTTCGCGCGCGGTCTCTATCGTCCGCTCGGTCACGTCATAGCGCGTTGCGAGCCGGTCGATGACGCCGCGGACGAGGATTTCGGGTGCCGAGGCGCCGGCGGTGATGCCGAGCGTCGCAATCCCTTCGAGCCAGTCGAAATCGACGTCGTCGGGCCCTTCGACCAGCCGTGCGGACACGCCGTCGCGCTCGGCGACCTCGACGAGGCGCAGCGAGTTCGAGCTGTTGGGCGCGCCGATGACGATGACTGCGTCGCACTGCGATGCGATCGCCAGCGTCGCTTCCTGGCGGTTCGAGGTTGCGTAGCAGATGTCCTCACCGCGCGGCCCGACGATCGCGGGAAAGCGCGCGCGCAGTGCGGCGACGATCGCCGCGGTATCGCTCACCGACAGCGTCGTCTGCGTCAGGAAGGCGAGGTTGTCGGGATCTTCGATCTCGAGCGCGGCGACATCGTCGAGCGTCTCGACGAGCGTCATCGATCCTTCGGCGACCTGGCCAAGCGTGCCGATCACCTCGGGATGGCCGCGATGGCCGACGAAGACGATATGGCGGTCGGCTTCGGCATGGCGTTCGGCCTGGCGATGGACCTTCGACACCAGGGGGCAGGTCGCATCGACGAAATGCAGGCCGCGCTGCGCTGCCTTGTGCGGCACCGCCTTGGGCACGCCATGCGCGCTGAACACGACAGGCACGCCATCGGGAACATGGTCGAGCGTCTCGACGAACACCGCGCCCTTTTCGCGTAGCGTGGAGACGACATGCGCGTTGTGGACGATTTCGTGGCGGACGTAGACCGGCGCGCCATATTGTTCGATCGCCAGTTCAACGATTCGAATCGCGCGATCGACCCCGGCGCAGAATCCGCGCGGTGCGGCGACGAGGACGAGCAGCGGCAGGCGTGGCGAGGGAGAAGCTGTCATGGCTTGCAGCATATAGAAGCAGGCGAGCGTGCGTAAAGGCGCTTCGTAGCGGTTGCGTGGCCGCGAACGCGCGGATAAGGACGCATATGACCGCGCCATGGTGTGCCGGCGCGCCGCATCCCAGACCGTATTTTCGAGGATATCGACCTTGCCCAGCCCCCTTGCGCCGCTCTCTTCCGCCTCGCGTCACGAACCTGCCGGAATTTTCCTGCGGCGCGCGCTGCCCCTCGTCGCGATCGGCACCGCGATGCTGCTCGGCGGCTGCAAGAGCGCGGGCGACATCGACATCACTTCGGGCGTCGGCATCACCCAGGTGCGGACCGCCTGTCCCGCGATCGGCGTGCCCGATTACACCGGCGACATCACCCTGTTCGACCCGGCGAGCAGCCGCGACGCGAGCGCGATCGACGTCACCGCAGCCATCACCAACGTGCGCAGCCAGTGCAACGACCAGGGCGAGCAGGTCTACGCCGTCGCGACGTTCGACGTGCGCGCCAGTCGCCGCGACTACATCCAGGCGCGCGAAGTGACCTTGCCCTATTTCTCGACCGTCGTGCAGGGCGGCCGCAACGTCGTTTCCAAGCGCGTCGGTTCGGTCACGCTGCGCTTTGCCCCGGGCGAATACCGCGCCAGCGCGCAGGCCCAGGCGGCCGCCTATATCGACCGCGCGGCAGCGACTCTGCCCGCCGACATCCAGCGCCAGATCACGCGCGAGCGCCGGCCGGGCGAAGCCGATGCGGCGATCGATCCGCTCGCCATCCCCGAGGTCAAGGCAGCCGTCCAGCGCGCGACCTTCGAACTGCTGATCGGTTTCCAGCTGACCCAGGACCAGTTCAAATACAACGTCACGCGCTAGACGCCCGGCGCGCTGCCGGCGGGGCAGGGGCAATACGCCGCGGCCCCGGCGTTTCCCCCACGACCAGCCACCGGACATTCGCCTGTGACCCTTTATACCCGTTTCCGTAAGCAACTCGACGCAGCGCTCGACGCGCTCGTCGCCGCCGGCACGCTGCCCGAGGGACTGGCGCGCGGTGCGGTGACCGTCGAACCGCCGCGCGACCCGGCACACGGCGACCTTTCGACCAACGCCGCGATGGTTCTCGCCAAGCCCGCGGCGACCAATCCGCGCGCGCTCGCCGAAGCGATCGCCGAGCAGCTGCGCCTGGTCGACGCGGTCGCCGAAGTCGATGTCGCGGGACCGGGCTTCATCAACCTGCGGCTGGTGCCCAGCGTCTGGGCGGACGAACTGCGCACGATCGCCGAAGAAGGCGGCGATTACGGCCGCTCGGACGCGGGCGCGGGCGTGAGCGTCAACATCGAATATGTCTCGGCCAACCCGACCGGGCCGATGCACATGGGCCATTGCCGCGGCGCGGTGGTCGGCGATGCGCTTGCCGACCTGCTCGAATTCGCGGGCAACACGGTGACCCGCGAATATTACGTCA
>CAZHWG010000198.1:0-4206 GCA_964535925.1 uncultured Sphingorhabdus sp. | reverse complement strand
CGAGTCCTCTTCTGGGCACCATTTGTTCTTCTCACGTTCTCCCAAATAGTCTATAAAAACCGCAGAAATCCTAGGGAATTGGCCCTCGGATAGTGCCGGACCGTCCCGCGTTTTCCCGGGGGTTCCGCACATTTTTGCGGGCCTTTTGCGGGCTTTGCAAAAACCGCATTGAGAAAAGGCCCGCACGTGCCTCTGACCGAGACTCGGCTTCGCGCCCTCAAACCCAAGGACAAGTCCTACAAGGTCGCTGACGACCGTGGCCTCTACGTGGAGGTCACTCCCTCGGGCGGGAAGCTCTGGCGGTTTCGCTACCGCATCGGCAAGCTCGAGAAGAAGCTTTCAATCGGAAACTATCCAGACATCAGCCTCAAGGATGCGCGCCAAGCCACCTACGAGGCGCGGCAGGAAGTCGCCCGGGGAGGCGATCCAGCGCTGGAGAAGCGGAAGCAGAAGATTCGCTCCGAGTTCCTGTCGGCGCAAACCTTCGAAGCAGTCGCCCGCGAGTACATCGAACAGATGATGGTTCAAAACGGCCGGGCCGAAGGCACGGTCGTCAAGGCGAACTATTTTCTGGACCAGCTTGCTCCGGCTATCGGCAAGCGGCCCATCGATCAGATCGAACCGTTTGAAATTCTCGCCCCGCTCAAGCGGCTTGAGGCGCAGGGGAAGCACGAGACCGCCAAGAAGTGTCGATCATTCGCAGGTCGCGTGTTCCGCTATGGCGTGGCCACGACGCGGTGCCAGGCTGACCCGACGAGTATGCTGAAAGGCGCCTTGGTGACGCCGCGAGCAACGCACTACGCGGCGATCATCGAACCGACTGAGCTCGGCGGCCTCCTCAGGTCGATCGACGATTATACGGGCTACCCGATCACCAAGTTCGCCTTGCAGATCGCCCCCCACGTGTTCGTTCGACCTGGTGAACTTCGGCACGCCGAGTGGCACGAGTTCGATCTGATCGAAGGAATCTGGAAGATACCCGCAGGCAAGATGAAGGCGCGCCGAGCCCACGCCGTCCCCTTATCAAAGCAGGTCGTCAATCATCTGACCGATCTAGCTGAAATGCTCGGCTATGACGGTTACGTCTTTCCTTCGGCGCGGACCTCCAAACGGCCAATGAGCGAGAACACGCTCAATGCGGCGTTTCGCCGGATGGGCTATTCGAAGGATGAAGTCACCGCCCACGGCCTCAGAGCGACCGCTTCCACCCTACTGAACGAATCCGGCCTCTGGAATCCCGACGCCATCGAGCGGGCGCTCGCCCATGGTGACAGCAACGTAGTGCGGGGTGTTTACCACCGAGGAAAGCACTGGGAAGAACGGGTGCGCATGGCTCAATGGTGGAGCAATAACCTGGACCAGCTTAGAGCTGGCGGCCGCATCCTCAACCTTCGAGCGGGATGATCAGGCGCTCGCCGTGCCGATCCAATCTGTCCGCAGGCGATCCAAGCCGTGGCTTTCACCCTCGGCCGTCACCTGATTGCCAATCATGTCACCGTCGGGCTCGCAACCTACGAGCACCCAGTGATCTCCGGCTTCGGTCACGATTGCATAGCCGCGCGGACCGAGTTCGAGCTTGCCCGTTATGCGCCTGCGATTACTCGTCATCAGTCGGCGTAACTCATCCAGCGGCCGAGAACGCTCCGTACATAACCAGGCGTCTCGCGATTTCTTGGAATCCCGCCTGCCTTCGTCACGGCGCCGGGTCCAGCGTTGTATGCGGCAAGGGCGAGATGCACCGATCCGAAGCGATCGAGCATCTGTCTGAGATAGCGCGCACCACCGTCGATGTTCTCCTGCGGATCATGCCGGTTTGCGACGCCGAGTTCGCGGGCGGTGGCCGGCATCAGTTGGGCAAGACCTGCCGCGCCTGCGGGACTGACCGCAAGAGGGTTGAACCGGGATTCCGCCCAGATCAGAGCCTGAAGTAACCGCGGCGGCAGCCGATGCCTTAATTCGGCTTCGCGGATGAGCGGCAGGTAGATCGCTTCCCGATAGCCGGGGACGACTGCGCGGAACGCAAGTGCACTTTGCTCCGAACGTCGACTGCTCTCGCCGCTGAAGCTTTCCCCGCCCGGGCCCTCCTTGAGACCATGGTCGTGATCGAAAATTCGAAATTCCTGAGCGAACGCTCCTTCGCCAGCCGTCAAGCTCGCTGCACAGATCAGGCCTGCAATGAACCGGCTTACCATTTCGCGTTCTCCTCGATTGCACCGAATCGCAAGAGAACATAAAAAGAACATCAACCTGTAGGAAAGCGATTAGAACACCGCAAAGAGGAGAGGCAGCGCTGGGGAAGCGAGCAGACGATACGGAGTCTTCCGATGCAATCCCGAAGTGAAGGTCAGAACACACAATCCCTCGAATCAACTGCCCGCCAGCTCTGCAAAAGCCGTGGCGGGTGCTGGTCGGGTTCCAAGGGTATGGCCCGGTGTCCGGCTCACGATGATCGCACTCCTTCGCTCGGCGTCACCCTGGGCCGACGTGCTATCCTGTTCCATTGCTTTGCCGGCTGTGATCAAGCGAGCGTGATTGACGCTTTCAGAAGGGAGGGGCTTTCGCCCTCTCAGCTGTTCGACGGTTCTCCGCTGAATGCCGCGGAATCGACGATTGAACCGTCGCCGTCGCGAAGTGCGCTCCGGACATGGCATGGCGCCTCCCCCCTGAGCGGCAGCCCGGCCAAAGCTTATCTCGAAGCTCGCGGTATTACGGCTGTCTCGCCTGCGCTCCGCTTCAACTCCCGAACGCCTCTAGGGCCCAAAGGCCGCGCGCAATTCCTGCCAGCGATGATTGCAGCCGTCAGCCTCG
Source organism: uncultured Sphingorhabdus sp. (assembly GCA_964535925.1). GTDB lineage: Bacteria > Pseudomonadota > Alphaproteobacteria > Sphingomonadales > Sphingomonadaceae > Flavisphingopyxis. The sequence continues at coordinate 1,398 of CAZHWG010000198.1, read as the reverse complement.
ACGAAGGTCCGATCGCCATTCACCGGACATTTCTCGATGTGGAGGCGCCCAGGCTCGCCGCATTCGACGGTCCCAAGCGCGCACTCGGCGCGCTCCGCTCAGCCGCCGTCCGACTGTTCCCTGCGATCGATGGAGTGCTCGGCATCGCCGAAGGTATCGAAAGCTCGCTCTCGGCTCGCGCACTTACCGGCGTTCCGTGCTGGGCAACGCTTGGCAATGAGCGCTTTGCGCTCGTCTCGATCCCAGAGAGCGTCACCGAGCTCCATCTTTTTGTCGATTACGATGCAGGTGGCAAATTGGCGGCGGACCGCGCGCTCCAGAGCCATGCGCTCGAAGGCCGGACAATCCATGTCCGGCGTCCTTCAAAGCGCGAGACCGACTGGAACGACGAACTGGTGAACTGGCTCGCCCGCAAGCGGGCTTCCTAGAGAAGAGAGAGCTTTGGCCTCGTGATCGGCAGAAGGCTTCGTGCCCGATGCCTCCATCAGGAGGACCCAAAATGCTTCAGTTCGAACTCTTAGAACCCGACGCCGAACCTCGTGCCCAGCCCTTGGCGGTGACGATCGGCGAACGGATCGCCTCTCGTCTGGCCGACGGCTGCCATCTCACGCGTAGCTCCATTTCTGCGCTCTTTGCCGAAGAGACCGGGATCCAGAGCTGGGGGACAGCTTGGTCGATCGGCGACTACAACGATGTAATCGAGATCGGCGCGCTCGTGTGGCTGAGATCTCACGGCCGGATTACGCTCAATACCGCGATCCATGAAGCGGACGCGCGCTTTGAATGGCTCGAAACCGCCTTGCCTCCCCGCCATGTGCGTAGCGAAGCACAGATCGAGATGCAGCAGTTCTCGACCCCGCCCATGCTGTCCTGGCTCATGGCGCAAGCGGCTCAGCTTCGCTCATCCGATGAGGCCCTTGAGCCATCGGCAGGTAACGGCGCGCTTGCCCTATGGCCGGCCATTCAAGGCTCCGACCTCACGCTCAATGAGATTGATCCTGGTCGACGGCAGTCCCTCGCCCATATCTTTCCTGGTGCAGCAGTGACCGCTCACGACGGGGAGGTCATCGATCATCTCCTGACCCACAGGCCGCCAACCGTCGTCCTCATGAATCCGCCGTTTGCGCGCAGTCGCGAGCGCGGGGTCAGTGCGGCAACGGCGTTGCGCCACCTTCGCAGCGCGTTCCGTCTCTCGAAGAGCGGGGCTCGCCTCGTCGCGATCATGCCGGAAGGTTTCGATGCGTCTCGCTTCGCCAGCTCGTTGAGCGATGCCAGCCTGCGGCTCGATGTGCGCATTGCCGGCGCGTTCCGGAGGAACGGCACAGGCATTCGCGTGCGCATGGTGTTGTTCGACAAGGCCGTCGACGACCAGCCGGTGGTCGCCGATGAAGTGAACGA
>CAZHWG010000197.1:0-4222 GCA_964535925.1 uncultured Sphingorhabdus sp. | reverse complement strand
CAGTACGCATGACCTGCGGCTGTTGCTCGGCGTCGGGGTGCTTGGCGGTTTTACTACCTTTTCGGCATTCAGCCTCGAGGCCGCTTTGATGATCGAGCGCGGCCAGCTGCTGCTCGCCTCGGGCTATGCAATCGGCTCGGTCGTTGCCAGCATCGCCGCGCTGTTCCTCGGCCTTGCACTCATGAGAGGCATCGCCTGATGGCCGATCCCAAGACTCCCGCGTTCAGCGACGACGTTCGCCAGTTCACGATCGCCCCCGACGACGATGGCATCCGCCTCGACCGCTGGTTCAAGCGGCATTTGCCCGACACCTCGTTCAACGTCGTCTCGCGCTGGGCGCGGACCGGTCAGTTGCGCCTCGATGGCGCGCGCGCGACGCCCGCCACGCGAATCGCCGCGGGCCAGCAGATCCGCGTCCCGCCCGCCGAAGCGCCCGCCGCCGCGACCCGCCCGGCGCGCGTCCGTGAACCGCTGTCGGCCGACCAGGAGGAGTTCGCCCACAGCCTCGTTGTCCATCGCACCAAGCACGCGCTCGTCCTCGACAAGCCCCCCGGCCTCGCCACCCAGGGCGGCACCGGTACCAACGAACACGTCGATCAATTACTCGACGCGCTGTCGTTCGAGAGCGAGCATCGCCCGCGGCTGGTCCACCGGCTCGACAAGGACACCTCGGGCGCGCTGCTCGTCGCGCGCAGTCCGCGCGCCGCGGCGGTCTATTCGAAAAACTTCGCCTCGCGCAGTGCGCGCAAGGTCTATTGGGCGATCGTCATGGGCCTGCCCGCGGTGCCCGACGGCGTGATCGACCTGCCGCTGTCGAAACAGCCCGGATCGGGTGGCGAGAAGATGCACGTCGATGAAGAAAACGGCGCCGCTGCCAAGACGCGCTATCGTGTCATCGACCGCGCCGGCAAGCGCGCCTCGTGGGTGGAGCTGCAGCCGTTTACCGGCCGCACGCACCAACTGCGCGTCCACATGGCGGCAATCGGTCACCCGATCGTCGGCGACGGCAAATATGGCGGGCGCGACTCGTTCCTGACGGGCAGCATCAGCCGCAAGCTCCATCTCCACGCGCGCCGCCTGAGGATTGACGGACCCGACCGCGAGAAGATCGACGTCACAGTCGAACCGCCGACGCATTTCGCCGCGACGCTCGACGCGCTCGGCTTCGATCGCCAGGTCGGCGACGTGCCCTTCGACGACGCGCCGCCGCAGGAAACGCGCGCCGAGAAAAAGACCTTCGCCAAGGCGCACGCCAAGCAGGTCCGCAAGGCCAAGCGCGGCGAACGCCGGTCGCGCAATGAACGCCCCGATGCGTCCAAGCCCGCCCGCCGCAAGCCCGCCGCGCCCGGCGGCCGCAAACCCCGGACGGACGCGCCATGACCGACGACAACCTGGCCAAACAGCGCTTTGCGACGCTCGGCCTGTTGCGCTTTTCGGGCGTCGCGGTAGCGATCGTCGGGCTGCTCCTGCTTGGCGAGAAACTGTCGCTGTTCGGACCCTCGGCCGATCGGCTGCTCGGCGGCGGCATCGTCATAGCCGGAAGCCTGATGGTGCTGATTGCTCCGTCGCTTCTCGCGCGGCGCTGGAAAAGCTCCGACCGGTCATGAAGCGCTTCTATCGCGCGGCAACGATCGCGCCCGCCGAGCAAGGCGGGTTTGGCGTCGCGCTCGACGGCAAGCCGCTGATGACGCCGGGCCGCACACCGCTAGTCCTCCCGACACGCGCGCTCGCCCTCGCTGCGGCGCAGGAGTGGAACGACCAGGGCGACGATATCGACCCGCGTTCGATGCCGCTCACCGGCCTTGCCAACGCCGCGATCGACCGCGTCGCGCCCGAACGAGATCGCTTCATCGACGGACTCGCGCTGTTCGGTGAAAGCGACCTGTTGTGCTATCGCGCCGAGATGCCCGACGCGCTCGCGGCCGAGCAGGCGGCGTTGTGGAACCCGATCCTCGACTGGTCCGAGCGTACGCATGGCAACAGTTTCGAGATCACCCGCGGCATTCGTCATGTCGCCCAGCCCGAAGAGACGCTCGCCGGGCTGCGCGATGCGCTGGTCGCGCTCGACGATTACCGCCTCGCCGCACTCCATCCGCTGGTCACGATCGGCGGCTCGCTGGTGACCGCGCTCGCGCTCGCTGCGGGAGCCATCGACGGCGATAGCGGCTGGACGGCGGTGACGATCGACGAGGACTGGCAGGAGCGTCATTGGGGCAGCGACGACGAGGCAAGCGCGGCATTGGCGCTCAAGCGCGCCGAATGGGACAGCGCGCTCCGCTTCCTCGCGCTGCTCGACTAGAACCGCCTCAATCGTCGAAATCAGGCGTGCGTTTCTGCATGTTCGCCGCGATCGCTTCCATCTGGTTCTTCGACCCGAGCAACTGCTGCTGTTCATGACTCTCGTTGAGCAGGATCTTGTCGGCGTCCTTGTCGGGCGCGGCATTGGCGAGCCGCTTGATTCCCCGCACGGCGTGCGGATTGCGCCCTGCGATCTGCGTCGCCAGCGCCATCGCCGCTCCATGCGGATCGTTGTCGATCCGGCTGACGAAACCCATTGCGAGACCGTCCTCGGCGGTGAATTCGCGGCCCGTATAGGCCAGCTCGCGCAGATGGTCGTCGCGCACCCGGCCCTTCCACAGCGCGAAGCCCGCCATGTCGGGAACGATGCCCCATTTGATCTCCATCACGCCCATCCGCGTGCCCGGCGCCGCAATCACGCTGTCGGCGCCGCTCATGATCTGCAACCCGCCGCCAAAGGCGATTCCCTGCACCGCGGCGATCACCGGCATCGGCAGCGTCCGCCAGCCCCAGGCGACGTGCTGGAAGATGTTGGCCGCTTTATGGCTTCGTTCCATGATGTCGGCGGGCGCGTCAATACTTCCCATGCTGGCAAGGTCGAGTCCGGCGCAGAACGCGCGTCCCTCGCCCGACAGCACGACGCATCGGACATCGGCGGCGTCGTTGAGCCGCGCGAGCACGGCCTCGATCCCGTCGAACATCGCCGGGTCGAGCGCGTTGAGCTTGTCGGGACGCGTCAGCCGCACATCGGCGACACCGCCGCTCAATGTCATCGTCACGCGATCGTGAAACGTCTCGGTCATGGGGCCTCCCTGGCGCGATATTCGTCGACGAGTAGACGTTTGTAGAGTTTGCCCGTCGCATGACGCGGCAGGCTGTCGCGGAAATCGAACCGGCGCGGCACCTTGTACCCGGCCAGCTCGGCGCGGCACCAGGCTTCGAGCTCGTCGGCCAGCGCCGCATCTCCCGCGACCCCTGGCGCGGGCTGCACGACCGCGACAACGCGCTCGCCCATGTCGTCGTCGGCCACCCCGATCACCGCGACATCGTCGACCTGCGGGTGGACGATAATGCGGTCCTCGATCTCGCGCGGATAGATATTCACCCCGCCCGAAATGATCATGTAGCTCTTGCGGTCGGTGAGGTAGAGATAGCCCTCGTCGTCGAGCCGCCCGACGTCGCCGAGCGTCGACCAGCCCTGCGCGTTCTGGCTCGCGCGCGTCTTTTCGGGATCGTTGTGATAGGCGAACGGCGTCGGGCTCTCGAAATAGACCAGCCCGGTCTCGCCGACCGGCAGCTCGTTTCCGTCCTCGTCGCAGACATGGACGATGCCGTGCATCGCGCGGCCGACCGATCCGGGCCGGTCGAGCCATTCGGCGGAGCTGATCGCGGTCATGCCGTTGCCTTCGGACCCGGCATAATATTCGAACACGACCGGCCCCCACCACGCGATCATTGCGCGCTTGACCGGGACCGGGCACGGCGCGGCCGCGTGGATCGCACAGCGCAGGCTCGACACGTCGTGCGCCGCGCGCTCCGCCACGGGCAGCTTGAGCATCCGGACGAAATGCGTCGGCACGAACTGCGCGTGCGTTACGCGATAGCGCTCGATCGCCGCGAGCGCTTGCGCGGCGTCGAACTTGTCCATCAGGACGACCGTCCCGCCGACGCGGTGGACCGTCATCGACCAGCGCAAGGGCGCGGCATGATAGAGCGGCGATGGCGACAGATAGACCATCTCCTCGACAAAGCCGTAGAGGCCGCGCGCGAGCATCTCGAGCACCGGCGTCGCGGTAATGTCGGGATCGTCGGGCAGGGCGACGCGGATGCCCTTGGGTCGCCCCGTCGTCCCCGACGAATAGAGCATGTCGGTGCCCGCGCTCTCGTCGGCGATCGGCGTGCTTGGCATCGCCTGCAGCGCTTT
>CAZHWG010000196.1:0-4254 GCA_964535925.1 uncultured Sphingorhabdus sp. | reverse complement strand
GCATCGCGGCGCGTCATGCTCGCTGCCGCAGGCGTGCCGCATGACGTCATGCCGACTGCGGTCGACGAAGCCGCGATCAAGCGCGACCTGGCCGATAGCGCGCCCGCCGATCTCGCCGCCGCGCTCGCGCTCGCCAAGGCCCGTGCCGGGTCGGATGCGGCACCGGGGCGCATCGTCCTCGGCGGCGATTCGCTCGTCGCTCTCGATCGCAGGATTTACGACAAGCCCGCCGATCGCGCCGATGCGGCCGCGCATCTGGCGCAGTTTTCCGACCGGACGATCGCGCTGCACAGCGCCGCGGCGCTGGTTCGCGACGGAGCGACGTTGGCGACGACCGCCGATGTCGCGCAGCTCGTCGTCCGTCCGCTGTCGCCCGCCTTCATCGAAGCCTATCTCGACGCCGAATGGCCCGCGATCGCCGCGTGCGCCGGCTGCTTCCGGATCGAAGGCCCCGGCGATCAGCTGTTCTCCTCGCTCGAGGGCGATCATTTTACCATTCTTGGCATGCCGCTCATGGGATTGCTGAAAGAATTGAGGGGTTTGGGTGTGATGACGTCATGACGGATCTGGCCTCCCCGTTGCTAGCTGACGGTGCCTATGCCGAGGTGATCGGCGATCCCGTGGGGCACAGCAAGTCGCCGGTCATCCATCGCTTCTGGCTCGACCGGCTGGGCATCGCCGCCGATTATCGCGCGACGCGCGTCGAGGCCGCGGGACTCGCCGCCTATTTCACCGAGCGCAAGGCCGACCCCGCATGGCTCGGCTGCAACATCACGATGCCGCACAAAATCGCGGCGCTCGATCATGTCGCCAATGCGGGCGATCTCGCGCAATCGATCGGCGCGACCAACACCGTCCTGCGCGACGGGGATCGGCTGATCGCGACCAATACCGACGCGGCCGGATTCTATGGTCCGATCGCCGATGTCGATCTCGCCGGTGCGCCGGTCGCGGTGATCGGTGCGGGCGGCGCGGCCCGGGCCGTGCTGTTTGCGCTGGCGCGTTGCGACATCGGTCCGCTGACGCTGATCGCGCGCAACCCGCTCAAGGCGGCGATGCTACTCTCGGCGCTGAACCTGCGCGGCGCAACGCAGGGTCTCGACGCGCCGCTGCCGCCCGCGCGCCTGCTGGTCAACGCCAGCCCGCTCGGCATGGCAGGGCATGACGTCTTTGCCGGCGATCTCGATCGCCTGCGGCCCGAGGCTATCGTCTATGATCTCGTTTACAATCCCCTCGTCACGCCGTTGATCGCGGCCGCCGAGAAGCGCGGGCTCGAAACGATCGACGGGCTCGAAATGCTCGTCGGCCAGGCGGCGGTCGCGTTCGAACTGTTCTTCGAGGTCGCCGCGCCGCGCGAGCACGACGGCGAACTGCGCGAGCTGTTGACGTCATGACCGGCACACCGCCTGAAGGGCCGCTGGTCGTCGGTCTCACCGGATCGATCGGCATGGGCAAATCGACCGTCGCGGCGATGTTGCGCGAAGAAGGCGTGCCGGTGTTCGATGCCGATGCCGCCGTTCACGCGCTGCAGGGGCCGGGCGGCGCGCTGCTAGGCGCGATCGAGGCACGCTTTCCTGGCAGCACCGGTCCCGCCGGCGTCGATCGCGCCGCGCTTGGTGCCCGCGTGTTCGAGGATCCCGCCGCGCTCACCGATCTCGAGGGAATCGTCCACCCCGCGGTGGCGCGTGCGCAGCGCGATTTCCTCGATGCGCACAAGGATGCGCCGTTCGTCGTGCTCGATATCCCGTTGCTGTTCGAAAAGGGCGGCGCGGCGCTGGTCGATCGAGTCGTCGTCGTTTCGGCCCCCGAGTCTGTCCAGCGCGAGCGGGTTCTCGCGCGCTCCGGAATGAACCAGGAAAAATTCTCCGATATCCTGGCGCTGCAGACCCCCGATCGTGAAAAAAGGCAGCGCGCCGACCATGTTATCGACACCGGCGTACCGCTCGCCGAGACTCGCCGCGCGATTGCGGCTCTCGTCGATACGCTTCGCGACTTGTCATCGGCGCGCGAGAGGACAATATGAATGTCGCATGCGTGAAATTGTCTTTGATACCGAAACCACCGGCTTCGACCCCAAATCGGGCGATCGCATGGTTGAAATCGGCTGTATCGAGCTGATCGACCGGATCGAGACCGGCCGCACCTATCACGCCTATTTTAATCCCTGCCGCCCGATGCCGCCGGGCGCGGAAGCGATCCACGGGCTGGGCGACGCCTTCCTCGCGAACAAGCCGAAATTTTCCGAAAAGGTGGCCGAACTGCTCGACTTCCTCGGCGATGCGAAGCTCGTCGCGCACAACGCCCCGTTCGATTTCGGCTTTCTCAACGCCGAACTGGGGCTGTGCGGACAGCGCGGCGTGTGCATGACGCGGATGATCGACACGATTGCCATCGCCCGCACGCTGCATCCCGGCGCCAAGCACAGCCTCGACGCGCTCTGCACGCGCTACGGCATCGATCGCAGCCACCGCGTCAAGCATGGCGCGCTGCTCGACGCCGAACTGCTGACCCAATTGTATATCGAACTGACCGGCGGGCGGCAGATCGGGTTCGATATCGGACTCGCCAAGGCGCCCGGCCAGTCCGACCAGCTTGCTTCACGCGCTGCCGCCAGGCCATATCGCGAGCCGCGCGCTTTTGCTGCGAGCGCCGACGAACTTGCTCGTCACGCCGCTTTTATTGCGCGGATCGACGGCGCCTTGTGGAACGCCGACGCCGCCTAGACCGTTGAACCCCTGCATCTCGCGTGGGGATAAGGAGCATAATATGGACATTCGCGTATCGGGCCATCAGATGGATACCGGCGACGCTCTCAGGACGCATGTCGGGGAGCGGATGAACGCCATCGCCGACAAATATTTCACCCGCGCCATCTCGGCGCATGCGACTTTCGGCAAGGCGCCGCACGACGCGATCGACTGCGACATCGTCGCGCACGTCATGCAGGGCGTCGTGATGAAGGGCCATGGCCGGGCACGCGAAGCGCATGCCGCATTCGAGGCGGCGGCCGAGCGGGTCGAAAAGCAGCTGCGCCGCTACAAGAGCCGGTTGAAGGACCGCCACGCCGGCGGCAACGGCGCCGGCAGCCGAGTCAGCATCGACGATATTCCCGGCGATGCGGGCTATACCGTGTTCGACGGCGGCGAAGAGAGCGAGGATGTCGGCGATTCGCCCGTCGTCGTCGCCGAAACGCGCGTCGACATTCCCGAGGCTGCGGTTGCCGACGCGGTGATGATGCTCGACCTGCGCAACACCAACGCCTTGCTCTTCCGCAATGCGCAAACCGGCGCACACAACATGGTTTATCGCCGTCGCGACGGGACGATCGGCTGGGTAGAGCCCGAGCGGGGCTAGATTTTTTAACGTCCGCCCACTAGGGAACCGGTCGTCGGCCGCGGCTTCGCCCGGTCGACGACCCTTTTTGTATTTTATCGTCGTGGCACGCGCTGTGCGGCCCGGCGAGTGGCAATGGCATATGAGCGATCTCAACGATCTCCTTTACCCGGCAACGGTGCAGGCCAAGGCGGCGATCGACAGTCGAAAGGCGTTCTTTCCCTATGCCGGCGCGCTCGCGGCGACGGCCCTCGGGCTCGACGCCGGCGAGGTTGCCGAACGGCTGCTCGAACGCGAGCGGCTCGGCACGACCGCGTTCGGCAAGGGCGTCGCGTTGCCGCATGCGCGTCTCGAAGGGCTTTCGGGGGTCAAGGGACTGCTGCTCGAGCTCGACCGCGGGATCGATTTCAACGCGGTCGACGGCCTGCCGGTCGACCTTTTCTTTGTTCTGCTGTCGCCGGTCGATTGTGGCGCCGATCATTTGAAGGCGCTGGCGCGCGTGTCGCGCTACCTGCGCGACGAGCAGGCGGTGGCGCGGCTGCGCGGTGCCAAGTCGAGCGAAGCGCTCTACGCGCTGGTATCGGGCCAGGCGCGTGACGCCGCCTGAGAACGTCGAGCGCGAATCGTCGGGACCCGGCGAGACCGCCCATTTTCGTGCGCTCGAATCGCTGTACGATTCGGCTCCGATCAACGCCAAATTCCCTTCGGTCCTGCATATCGACGCCCCCGGCGTCGCGCGGATCACCTTCGATGTCGACGAAAGCGTCTACCATGCTGCGGGTGCCGCGCACGGGACGAGCTATTTCAAGCTGCTCGACGATGCCGGGTTCTACGCCTGCAACAGCCTCGTCACCGACCGCTTCCTGCTGACCACCGCGTTCAACCTGCTGTTCACCCGGCCGCTCAAATCGGGGCCGGTCG
>CAZHWG010000195.1:0-4255 GCA_964535925.1 uncultured Sphingorhabdus sp. | reverse complement strand
CTGCAGCGAGAGCTTCCTCGCCGCGTCGGGTCCCGGCGGGCAGAACGTCAACAAGGTCGCCACCGCGTGCCAGCTCCGCGTGGCGGTATTCTCCCTGGGACTTGCTCCGGCGGTCTACCCGCGGCTCAAGACGCTCGCCGGGTCGAAACTGACGAGCCAGGGCGAGCTGATCATCACCGCGCGCCGCTTTCGCAGCCAGGAATCGAACCGCGAGGATGCGCGCGCGCGCGCCGAGGCGCTGATCGCCAAGGCGCATGTCCGCCCCGCAGTTCGCCGCAAGACCAAGGTCAGCCGCGCCGCCAAGGCGCGCCGCGTCGACAGCAAGAAAAAGCGGGCGACGGTCAAATCGGGGCGCGGCAAGGTCAGGCTGGACTAACGCGTCCGACACCCCATCTTATACCTTCAGCATAACTAGGAATCCCATGTTCGACTTTGCCATCGATACCGAAGACCGCAGCACTTTCTATGCCGAACTCGCCGACGCGGCCGACGCGCTGACCGCGGGCGAAAGCGACTCTATCGCCAACATGGCCAATGTTTCGGCGCTGATCTGGCAGCTGGTGCCGCAACTCAACTGGGCCGGCTTCTATCGGCTGGTCGGTTCTGAGAGTAATGGCGAACTCGTCCTCGGGCCGTTCCAGGGCAAGGCGGCGTGCATCCGCATCGCCCTCGGCAAGGGGGTCTGCGGAACCGCGGCTGCCGAACATGCCACCCAGCTGGTCGACGACGTGCACAGCTTCGCCGGTCACATCGCCTGCGACGCCGAAAGCCGCGCCGAGCTCGTCGTCCCCGTCGTCACCAATGGCCGGCTCGTCGCGGTACTCGATCTCGACAGTCCCGAACCCGGCCGCTTTGATGGCGAGGATGCGACCGGCATCGAACGGCTCGTAGCCCGCATCGCCGACCGGCTCGGCTGACCCGATTCGGGACTCGCGGACGCGAAATGCTCGCATCGCAACGATTTCTTTGATAAATGCGGCGTTAACCAATCGCGCCGTCCAGTTCGCCTGGAAGCGCCTGATATCAGGGATTAACCATGCGAAGCCTTTTGTTGCTGGGAGTTGCCGCCGTGGTCGTGCTGTGGGCCGATCCCGTCCATGCGAACGAATCGCCGCGCGTCGTGGTTGTTCAGCGCAGCGTCGATTATGGCCTGGCGCCGCCCGTCGATGCGCGCGTTTACACGAGCCGCGACGATCGCCAGATCACCGAGGCCGACTATCGCGAGCGCTGGACGGGCGGTTGGGAAGGCCAGTGGGCGCCCGACGGCTCCTCGTATAGCGGTACCTTTAGTGGCACCTATCGGCCCGATACCGCTTATGGATATGGCGATATCGATCCCTATCACGACCGCTACGCCGACGAACGGATCGCCGGCGACGACATCTATTACGCTCAGGCGGACGACTATCGCTACTCGCCGCGCTATGGGCAAAGCGCCTATGATCCGCGCGAGATGGAGCGCCTCTGCGGCCTTGACGCGACCGTCGGTGGCGCGGTCGTCGGCGGGCTGGTCGGCGGCATAGCGGGCAACCGGATCGCCGGACGCGGAAATCGTACCGAGGGCACGATCATCGGAGCCGGTGTCGGAGCGATAGCCGGCGGCGCAATCGGAAATGCCGCCGACCGTCAGCGCTGCGAGGCGTGGCGCGCCGAATATCAGGGTCGTGGCGGCGTGCGCCGCGTCATCCCACGCCGTTCCGGCTATCCCGGCTACGGTTACGGCTATGCCTATCCCGCTTATTATTATCCAGCGGCGCCTGCGGTCGTGACGACGGTGATCATCGAGGACGGCGAAACGGTCATAGTCAGGTAAGCGAGTTCGCCAATCGAGGATTCACACTTGGCAAGCTGGGCGGCGGAGCAATCCGCCGCTTTTTTTTCCTGCAGTTCAGGGGCTCAGTCTCTCCGCGTGCCAAGCGACATGGTCGGCCATGAAGGTCGAGATGAAATAATAGCTGTGGTCGTAGCCTTCTCGCAGGTTGAGCGTCAGCGCGATCCCCGCCTGTTCGCACGCCTCGCGCAGCAATTCGGGACGCAGCTGCTCGTCGAGAAACTGGTCGGCGCCGCCCTGGTCGACCAGCAGCTCGGCGACCCGCGCACCATCCTCGATCAGCGCGACCGCGTCGTAGCCGCGCCAGGCATCGCGATCGTCGCCGAGATAGGCGCCCAATGCCTTTTCGCCCCACGGCACCTGTAGAGGCGCGACGATTGGCGCGAGCGCGCTGATCGAGCGATAGCGATCGGGATTGCGCAAACCGATCGTCAGCGCTCCGTGTCCGCCCATCGAATGGCCCATGATAGATTGCCGCGCGCCATCGACTGGGAAATGCGCCGCGACCAGCGCAGGCAGCTCCTCCTCGATGTAGCTGCGCATGCGGAAATGCTGCGACCAGGGCGGCTCGGTGGCATCGACGTAAAAGCCCGCGCCCTGACCGAGATCGTACCCCTCGGCATCGGCCACACCATTCCCGCGCGGGCTGGTGTCGGGGGCGACGAAGACGATGCCGTGCTGCGCACACGCCGCGCGAAATTCGCCCTTTTCGGTGACGTTCGAATGATCGCAGGTGAGGCCCGAGAGATAGGTGAGGACGGGAAGCTTATGCGCAGGTCGATGATCCGGCACAAAAGCCGAGAAGGTCATCGGCGTGCCGGTGGCCTTGCTGTCATGACGATAGACCCCCTGGAACCCGCCGTGACTCTTCGTCTCGCTCAGCGTTTCGATCATCGATTCCCGTTCCGTCATAATTGCGTCCAGCCGACCGCCAGGCTGGCGATCAGGACCAATGTACTTGCCGTCAGCGCGATCGCGGCGCTGCGCCCCTTGCCGCGCGCATAGCTCAGCGTCACGCCGATCTTGACCGCCATGTTGGCGACCACCGTACCGCCGATCGCGATGGCCGCCAGGGCCGCGCCGATCGTTTCGGGAGGCAATCCTCCCGCGGTGACGATCGAGGCATCGACATCCATCGATCCCATCAGGAACAGCAACAGCGCAATACCCTGTTCGCCGAACTGGCTTTCCGCCCAGCGCGCCGCCACTGCAGCGATACCGACGAAAACGAGAAAGCCGAGCGCGGGGACCAGCGCGATCGGATTGCCGGGGGCGGCACCGCCCTCGCTTTTCTCGGCGCGGCGATAGAGCCAGATGCCCGCGACCCATGCGACGATGAGAGCAGGCGCTATGACCATTGTGAAGGGCAGCAACAGGCGCGGGGCGAGTACCGCAACGAGGACGATGACGCGCAGATACATGACCGCACTCGCCAGCGCGATGCCCGCTGGCTCGGCGCTGCCTCCCTCGCCCGAGCCCAGCCGCTGCGCAAGCGACTGGGTCACCGCAGTCGAGCTGTAGGCGCCGCCGATGACCGCGGTCGCAATCGTCCCGCGCTTGGCACCAAAGACGCGATTGGCGACATAACCGATGAACGAAAAGCCCGTCACGAGGATCACGATCCACCACAGATGCGCCGGGTTCCACGCATTATAAGGGCCCATCTCGCGATTGGGCAGGAACGGCAGCACCGCCAGCGCGATCACCGCATAACGTGCGAGCGCCCGAACGTCCTTTTCGTCAAGTCGACCGACAAAGCCATGCAGATCCTCGCGCAGCGCGAGAATGACGACAACGATCGCGCCCGTGGCAAGCGCCAGCCCGATTTCTCCGTTCCCGGCAAGAAAGGCCGCCGCTATCGTCGCGGCCGCGGCGACCGGGCTGGTCGCATCCGCGCGGGCCTTGAGCTGAGGCGCGTAAGCGAATGCCAGCGCCGCGACGAGGCCAGCGGCCAAGACGCCGGCAACAATCGGCTGCATCGTGCCGATCAGGCCGACGAGCGCCCCGACCAATCCGAGCAGCGTAAAGGTACGGATCCCAGCAACACGCGTGCCGTCGCGCTCGCTGCGCAGGCTGAAGCCGCGTTCGACCCCGACGAGCGCGCCGATCGCAAGCCCCGCACCGAGGCGGACCGCATGGTCGGCCCACGGTTCGAGACCGGTGATCATCGACGCGTCGATCGTGTCCGAAGCGCGATCACGCGACCCGTTTGAGCGCGCACAATTTGTTACCGTCGGGATCGCGCAGATAGGCAAGGTAGAGCTGGACACCGCCGCCCTCGCGAATGCCCGGCGGATCCTCGATCGCGGTGCCGCCATTGGCGACGCCGGCTTTTTCCCACGCGTCGGCCTGCTCGGGCTCCATCGCGAAGCCGATCGTGCAGCCGTTGCCGTGCGTTGCGGGCTTGCCGTCGATCGGCTTGGT
>CAZHWG010000194.1:0-4259 GCA_964535925.1 uncultured Sphingorhabdus sp. | reverse complement strand
CCGGCGATCACGTGCGCGTGACCCGCATAGTCTCAGCCGACGGCACCTCCATCATCGGCCGCGAGGTGGTGGCCGCGGATATCGCAAAGGTGTCGCAGACCTTCGGCCTCGGAAACCCGGTCTTGCTTGCCCCCGGTGAGCTGGCCGCTCTCGTCCTCTCCAGCGGCACCGCACGGACCTTGCAGAGCCAAGATCCGCTGACCGTCAAGCGCAGTCTCGTGGGCGGTGAGCAGCGCATCGAGCTCACTGGCTTCGCGCCCGATCGGCTCGACTGGTACAAGGCCAAGGGCTGCTTCACCGAGATCATCCGCTATCGGACGCGCCTGTTCGTGCCGGTGGCCGATGGGCCGGCCATTCTTGAAGCGCTCGCCCCCTGATCAGCGGCAGCACGTCTCACAGCAGAGAGAAGAGAGTGCCTTGGACTGGCGGACCTTGTGGGATGCACCTCCAGGGTTCGTTCAATCCATCAGGAGACGATCGATGATCCAGTCTATTCCCTTGAAGAAGCTAATCCCGAGCCCGCGCAACGTCCGGAAGGTGAGCGATGCCACCTCCGATGCCCAGCTCAAGGCCGATATCGCCGCCCGCGACCTTCTCCAGAACCTAGTCGTGCGCAAGGCCGCGCGCGGCAAATTCGAAGTTGAGGCCGGCGGCCGGCGGCTTGCCGCATTGCAGTCGCTCGCCGAGGACGGCGCAATTTCCACAACCCACGAAGTGACCTGCCTCGTCATCGAAGGCGACGAATGCGAAGTGCGCGAAGCGAGCCTGGCCGAGAACTTCCAGCGTCTGGCCATGAATCCCGCTGACGAAGCGCAGGCCTTCGCCGCGATCATCGAAGCGGGCGCCACGACCGAGGACGTCGCTCGGCGCTTCGGCCTGACCGTCCGCTTCGTCGAGGGCCGGCTGCGGCTCGCTTCGCTTGCGCCGTGCGTCTTCGAAGCGCTGGCGGAAGGCGCGATCACGCTCGACATGGCCAAGGCCTATGGCGCGGTCTCGGACACCGAGCGGCAAGCGCATGTTTTCGCCGACCTGCAGGAAGCCTGGTACCAGATCACGCCCGATACGATTCGACGGATGGTGCTGGACGCGACCGTGCGCGGCAGCGATCCGCGCGCGATCCTGGTTGGCCGCGAGGCCTATCTCGAAGCGGGCGGCCGGATCGAGCGCGAGCTTTTCGACGACGATGCCAGCGAGAGCTGGGTCGATATCGCGCTGCTCGAGGGTCTCGCTCACAAGAAAATGGAGGAGGCAGCGAGCGTCAAAGCGCGCGAACTCGGCCTAGCGTGGGTCCGTCCGACGCTCGGGACCTATGTCTGCCACGATCTGATCGAGGGGCTCAGCCGCCTTTCCGCCGAGCCGGCCCCGCTGAATGAAGCGGAAGTCGAGGAACTTTCAGTTCTCGAGGCAGACTACGACCGTGAAGCGGCAGTTCTCGAGGACGAGGACAGCAACGAGGAAGAGGTCGCCAAAGCCGAGGAGCAACTGGCCCGCATCGATCGGGCCATGCGAGCGCTCAACGATCGCCCGCCGGTGCTTGCCGAAGATCTGAAGGAAGAAGCGGGGGCGTTCCTGGTCCTGTCGCGCGGCGGCGAGCCTACTCTTGTTCCGCAGTACTACATGGAAAGCGAGGTGGCACAGCCGGAAGAGGGCATCATCGAGCCCGTCGAAGATGGCGGTGATGCGTCGAGCAAACCTGCAACCTATTCGCAGCGACTGCTCGACGAACTTGCGATGCAGCGTCGCGATGTCCTCGCCATCCATCTCGCCAACGACCCCGGCCTGGCGCTCGACCTCATGGTCTTCACGCTGGCCGATGCCGATGGTCATGACTGGCGCGCCAAAAAAGCAGTCACGATCTCTGGACCGGCTGCGAGCGGCCCGGTCTCGGGATTTGAAGCCAAGGATGCGCCGACGAGCGCGGCGCTGGCAGAGTTCACTGGTTCGCTCGACGAAAGCTGGCGCGCCGGCGCTTCGGACGTCGAGCGATTTGCCGCCTTTCGGGCACTCCCCGAGGAGGCGCGCAGCCCGTGGCTTGGCTTCGTGGTCGCCCGTACGCTCATTGCCAGCCTCAACAGCGACGGCGATCGCGGACTTCCTCTTCACGATGCGCTGGGCGCCTTGCTCGAGATCGAGATGGCGCACTGGTGGAGGCCGACAGCGGCAAACTTCTTCGATCGCGTGCCGAAAGCGCGCATCCTCGAAGCCTTCGATGCCGTGGGCGGGCCCGAGCTTGTAAGCCGCTATGCCGGTTCCAAAAAGGCCGATCTCGCATCGGCGGCCGAACGCATCTTCTCGGGCGAGTTCATCGGCGAGGCGGAGGTGAAGCAGCAGGCTTTGGCTTGGGTTCCGGCCGTCATGCGTTTCGGCACTTCCCAGGAAAAACCCGCCGGAGACGATGAAACGTCTGCTCGGTCGGAAGACGCCAACGAC
This sequence comes from uncultured Sphingorhabdus sp., assembly GCA_964535925.1. Lineage (GTDB taxonomy): Bacteria > Pseudomonadota > Alphaproteobacteria > Sphingomonadales > Sphingomonadaceae > Flavisphingopyxis. The sequence goes on along the minus strand of CAZHWG010000194.1, from coordinate 1,829 downwards.
GAATTGGCCGAGCAAGCTGCCTGAACCTCCTGACAGATCGGCTTGCGCGGTCGGCGGTCCGTCCATTCCGGACGGGCCGCCTTTAATCGTTTTGGCCAAGTCTGAACCGTCAGTCGTTCTACCTAGTGGATGAGACTTCTTCGCGAGATATTCAACAGGAGCGCCGTTGCGAACGTCTGCCTGGAGCTCCATGCTGAGCAGCTAGGGGATGCGAGATCGATCACGCTACAGCCAACCTTCCGTCGAGGGATTTTGAGGTCACCTCCAAATTTTACACCAAGTTGGGGTTCGAGCAGGGCTGGCGGGATGACGGCTGGATGATCTTGAAGCGTGACTGCGTGATCTTGGAGTTCTTCCCACATCCAGACCTGAACCCAACCGAAAGCTGGTTCAGCTGCTGTCTTCGGCTTGATGACGTAGCCGCGTTTTACTCGGTGTGTTTAGACGCTGGCGTGCCAGAGCAATGTTGGGGTCACCCCCGGGCTCAGCCGCCGCAGCAGGAAGATGGCGGTCTCCTGATCGGAGCCCTGATCGATCCGGACGGAACCCTCATTCGCCTCATTCAAGACTGATTGCAGCGCCGGCTTTGAAGGTCACCCGCAATCGACAAGCGCAATGCATGTCAGCGGACAGTCTTTGACCCTCTGAGGGAACCCGTACCAACTACAGCATCGTTCTTCTCTTGAGGAGCGCGCAAATGCACTACGATTTGATCATCATCGGCACGGGCACGGCGGCAATGGTCGCAGCGACGCGGGTCCGCGATGCAGGTTGGACGGTTGCTGTAATCGACGAGAAGCCGTTTGGCGGCACCTGCGCCTTGCGCGGTTGCGACCCCAAGAAGATGCTTGTCTCCGGAGCGGAGGTCATCGATGCGGAGCGCCGGATGAGCGGACACGGCGTCGATGGTAATTTGCGGATCGACTGGCCGGAATTGATCGGCTTCAAGCGCACGTTTACCGATCCCGTGCCGGAGAAGCACGAGCACCGCTACCGCGATAAGGGCATCGACACCTTTCACGGTGCGGCCCAGTTCACCGGCCCGAACTCCCTCAAGGTCGATGCAGCAGAGCTAAGCGGCCGTCATGTTCTGATCGCCTCCGGCGCCGCACCTGTGCCGCTCGCTATCGCCGGCGAGGACCATCTGGTCGACAATGAGTTCTTCCTGGCCATGGAGCAACTGCCACGACGGATCGTCCTGGTCGGCGGCGGCTACATTGCAGCGGAGTTTTCCCATATTGCGGCACGCGCTGGCGCCAAGATGACGGTGATCCAGCGCGGTCCGCGCATGCTGACGCATTTCGAGCCGGAGCTCGTCGGCTGGCTGACGGAGTCGTTCGACAGTATCGGGGTGCACATCATGACCGATACGACTGTGGTTGCGATCGAGCGCAACGACAGCGGATTTGTCGTGCATGGCGAAAGATGCGACGACAGGATCACGGTGGAGGCCGACCTGGTCGTTCACGCCGCCGGCCGCGCCCCTGCACTCGACCGTCTGAACCTAGAAGCCGCTGATGTTGCTGTCGCTCAAGGTCGGCTCAAACTCAACGAGTACCTGCAGAGCGTGACCAACCCGGCAGTTTATGCGGCCGGCGACGCTGCCCAGCAGGGACCGCCGCTGACGCCTGTTTCGAGCCATGATGCGAAGGTGGTCGCGGGCAACCTGCTCGAAGGCAACCAGCGAACGCCGGACTATCGGGGCGTGCCGAGTGTCGCCTTTACCCTTCCGCCGATTGCCGCTGTGGGAATGGGCGAGGACGAGGCGCGCAGATCGGGAGCGCAATTCCGGTTGAAATGCGAGCGCGCTTCGCGCTGGTACACGGCGA
>CAZHWG010000193.1:0-4268 GCA_964535925.1 uncultured Sphingorhabdus sp. | reverse complement strand
GTCGTGCGTGCCGACGAGACCAAGGAAGGCGCGCTCAAGGACGCGATCGGCCTGATGACCGCGTGCGAGAATATCCAGCTGCTGCTCAACGGGGTGAAGTTCTCCCCCGGTGGCCGCCGCTTCGGAACCTATTATGGTCAGGGGGAATGACATGACCGATCCCACGAACCGCAATCTCCTGCGGCCGTGCATGGCATTTGGCGCGGCGCTGTGCGCGCTGCTGATGCCGTTTGCCGCTCATGCGCAGATGCTCGGCGAGGAGCCCGCCGACGGCGCGAGCACGACCGCCGCCGAAGATTCCGCACCGGCCAGCGATCGTTCGGGGCCGCGCGTTGACGTCATCCCCTATGTCGAACTCGAGCAGGTGCTGACGGCCGACCTCAATGGCAGCGGCGATACGGTGACTTATACCAGCGTCGCAGCTGGCGTTGCTGCGCGCGTCTCGACGCGCCGCGCCGAGGCGCAGGCCGATGTTCGCTACGAACGCCGCATCGCCTGGCAAAAGGACGTCGGCGACCAGAACGTCGTCAGCGGGCTGGCGCGCGCGCGTGTCGACGTCGTTCCCAATAGCGTCAGTGTCGAGGGCGGGGCGCTTGCCACCCGCGCGCGGCGCGATATCGGCGGATCGGCACCGGGCCTGTTCGTCGGCGACACGTCGAACACGGTCGATGTCTATTCGGTTTATGCCGGGCCCAATGTCTCGGTGCCGGTTGGCGAGGCAACGCTGAGCGCGGCCTATCGCATCGGCTATAACCGCGTCGAGAATTCGAACGATACCGTCACCGTCGGCGGCCTGAGCGGCGACCTTTACGACGATTCGACCAACCAGATCGCGAGCGCGACGATCGGCGTCCAGCCGGGCGTGCTGCCCGTCGGCGTGGCGCTCGGCGTCGGCTACGAGCGCGAGGATGTCAGCCTGCTCGACCAGCGCTATGAGCGCAAATGGGCCCGCGTCGATGTGACCGTGCCCGTTTCGCCGACGTTGCAGGCGGTCGGCGGGGTCGGTTACGAGGATGCCCAGGCAAGCCAGCGTGAAGTGCTGCGTGACGCCTTTGGCGATCCCGTGATCGACAATAACGGCCGCTTCGTGACCGATGCCAGTTCGCCGCGACGGCTCAATTTCGATACCGACGGGCTGATCTACGATGTCGGCGTGCTGTGGAGGCCCAGCCGCCGCACCGCGCTCGAAGCGCATGCGGGGCGGCGCTACGGCGGCTTCTTTTTCGCCGGATCGTACCAGCAACAGATCGATTCGCGCACCAACTTGGCGTTCGGCGCCTATCAGACCTTCTCGAGCTACGGCCGCCGTCTGACCAACGCGCTCGCCGGATTGCCGACGCAGTTCGACACCTATCGCAACCCGCTCGACGGATCGATTGGTAGCTGCGTCTATGGCGCCGACAACCAGGGCGGCGGCGGATGTTTCGACGCCGCGCTGGCGGGCACGACGAGCGCAAACTTCGTCGCTCGCGGCCTTTCGGGCCAGCTCAGCACGCGGCGGGGCGGTTGGGATTACGGCTTCAGCGCCGGCGTCGACCAGCGCCGCTTCAAGGGCCGCGATCTGCTCGGGACAATCGACCTCGAAGGCGTCACCGACGAAAGCTATTTCGCCAGCCTGTCGGCGGGCACCCAGATCGATGCCCGTTCGGGTTTCGACATGGCCGCCTATTTGCGCTATTTCGACAGCGAGCTGGGCAACCGTTCGGGCGTCCTCGGCTATGGCGCGACCGCTGCATATAACCGCCGCTTTACCCGCGGCCTGTCGGGCGTCGCCGCGCTCGGCATCTACGGGTCGGATCAGGACAACGGGATCGACGACCTCGTCGCATCCGCCCTGCTCGGTGCGCGGTACAGTTTCTGATGGATATTTGACCAGACAAGGCTTGGGAGAGACCGAAGCGATGTACGACCAGTATTACGGCCTGTCGGGAAAGCCATTCCAGCTGACCCCCGATCCCGCTTTCTATTTCGAGAGCGCGACGCACCGCAAGGCGATGAGCTACCTCGGCTATGGCCTGGCCCAGGGCGAAGGCCTGATCGTCATCACCGGGGAGATCGGTGCGGGCAAGTCGACGCTCGTCGCGCACCTGATGGACACGATCGACGACCGCCGCCTGACCGCGGCGCAGCTCGTCTCGACACAGGTCGGGCCCGACGATCTCATCCGCCTCGTCGCAACCAAGTTCGGGATCGACAGCGAGGGCGCCGACAAGGCCGACCTGCTGCGCGACATCGAGGATTTCCTCAATGCCCAGGCACGCGCGGGCAAGCGTACGCTGCTCGTCGTCGACGAAGCGCAGAACCTGCCGCTCGCCGCGCTTGAGGAGCTCAGGATGTTCTCGAACTTCCAGCTCGGCAACCAACCGCTGATGCAGATATTCCTGCTCGGTCAGCCCGAGTTTCGCGAAACTTTCCAGGAATCGCCGAGCCTCGAGCAGCTGCGCCAGCGGGTCATCGCGACGCACCATCTCGAGCCGATGGAGGCCGACGAGGTCGAACCCTATATCCTCCACCGGCTCACCAAGGTCGGTTGGGACGGCAATCCGCGCTTCACCGCCGACGCGATGGACGAACTGTACAACGCCAGCGGCGGCATCCCGCGCCGGCTCAACATCATTGCCGGACGCGTGATGCTTGCCGGCGCGATCGACGAAGCCAGCCGGATCGACGGCGCGATGGTCCGCGAGGTCGTCAGCGACATGGGCGCCGACGCCGATGCGGCCAAGACGAGCCGGGCGACTGCCGCCGACCTGCAGGGCGCACAGCCGGCCGCCGCACCGGTTCAGGCCGACGCACGGCCGATCGAATTCGCGCCCGCCGCGGTGACGCTCGCAGTCGATGGCGACCGCGTCCAGCCCGCCCGCGACAGCAGGGTGGCAGCACTCGAAGCCCGGATCGCCGAGCTCGAAGCGCATATCGCGGACCAAGAGGCCGAATTGCGCCGTGCGGTCGCGCTGATGATCGACTGGATCGACGACGGCAACGTTGAGCGCAGGACGCGGCGCACGCGCGCGGCTTGACGAAGCGCCCGGCAGCGTTGCAGTCGGGAGGCGAAACGCCAGCCAGGGAGGCGGCATCGATGCGCAACGCCATTTCGGTCGATATCGAGGACTGGTTCCAGGTCGGCGCATTCGAAACCGTCATCGACCGCGACAGCTGGGATCGCCGAACGCACCGCGTCGAGGCGAACAGCGACGCAGTGCTCGCCCTGTTCGCTGCGGCTGACGTCAAGGCGACCTTCTTCATCCTCGGCTGGATCGCCGATCGCTATCCTGCACTGATCCGCCGGATCGCCGAGGCCGGGCACGAGATCGCCAGCCATGGATATGATCACGCGCGCGTCTTCACGATGGATGCGAAGAGCTTTTCTGAAGACCTTGAAAAGACGCGAAAGACTCTTGAAGATGCTTCGGGCGAGGCGGTCAGCGGCTATCGCGCGCCGAGTTTTTCGATCGATCCTCGTACACCGTGGGCGCACCAGGTCCTGGCCGATCAGGGCTATGTCTATTCGTCGAGCGTCGTGCCGATCGCGCACGACCATTATGGCTGGCCCGGCACGCCGCGCTTTGCCTGGCGGCCCGTTAAGGGAAGCGAGCTGATCGAGCTTCCGGTGACCACCGCGACCTTCGCCGGACGCACGCTTGCGGCGGGCGGCGGCGGCTTTTTCCGGCTACTGCCCTATCGTTTCTCGCGCTGGGCGATCCGCCAGGTCAACGCCGCGGGGCATCCCGCGATCATCTATTTCCACCCGTGGGAAATCGATCCCGGCCAGCCCTTCGTCGCCGAGGCCCCGCTGAGGTCGAAGCTTCGCCATTATTCGCGCCTGTCGGCAATGGCGGGCAAGCTCGACCGGTTGATGGGCGAGTTCGATTTCGGGCGGATGGACTCGCTGGTCGCCGACGAACGCGCCGCAATCGGTGCTCGCGCGGCATGAGCCTCGCCGACCCCTCGACCGCACGCAGCGTGCCAAGCGTCGCGCCGGTGGCCGAGGGCCCCGCGCTCGCCGCTTATCTCGCGCAGCATGACGCCACGACGCCATTCCACGATCCGCGCTGGTGCCGCGCGATCGAACAGGGGTGCGGCCATGGCTATCACCTGCTCGGCGCGACCAACGACGCGGGCGGGCTGGTCGGCTATCTACCGCTGACGCATGTCCGCTCGAGGCTGTTCGGCGACGCGCTGGTATCGAGCGCCTTTGCCGTCGGCGGCGGGATTATCGCCGACGATGCTGCGACTGCGGGCGCGCTCGCCGATGCCGCCTGGGCGAT
>CAZHWG010000192.1:0-4292 GCA_964535925.1 uncultured Sphingorhabdus sp. | reverse complement strand
GATAATCGACGTCGAGGCCGAGCGTCGCGATGAACCAGTGGCCCAGCTCGCCGAGCGTCAGCCCGTGACGCATCGGCATTGCGCCGGCACCGACGAAACTCTCCCAGCCCGGGCGAAGCATCATTCCCTCGATCGGTCGCCCAGCGGGATTGGGGCGGTCGAGCACCCAGACCGATTTGCCATGTTCTGCAGCGTCTTCGAGCACGTACCTTAGTGTCGTTATGAAAGTGTATATCCGGCAACCTAGGTCCTGCAAGTCGATCAGGATGGTGTCGAACGTCGCCATCGCCGCCGCCGTCGGACGGCGACTTTCGCCATAAAGGCTGAATACCGGCATGCCGTGGACCGGATCGATGAAGTCCTCGGTCTCGACCATGTTGTCCTGCTTGTCGCCGCGCAGCCCGTGCTGTGGACCGAATGCAGCGGTGAGATCGATCTCGTCGCACGCGCCGAGCGCGTCGATCGCGTGCGTCAGGTCGGTATTGACTGAGGCAGGGTGCGCGAGGAGGGCAACGCGCTGTCCCTTGAGCGGGGCGCGCAGCGCGGGGTCGGCGAGCAAGCGGTCGAGTCCGGTTTTCATGGGCGGACTTGTGGCGGCAGTTGCACGACGAAGCAATCGGGCGCGTGAAAATCGGGCGCGCCGGACGGATGCGCCAACGCCCAATATGCCTTGTTGCCGTCAACATCCTCGATCACGGCTGAAATCCCGACATCGAATGCGGCATCCCGAAAATCGTGGGGCAAGGCGAGCGTGACCTCGAGTGCGAAATGCGAATCGCCAGTGTCGAGGCATATCTCGGGCGCCGAAGGCAAGTCGAGATCACGCATCCCGGTCCGAGCCCCATCGAACCCGTAGGCGGCCCATTCGCCCGACGGCGAAAAGTTGAACTCATAATACGCCGGCTGGCGCGCCGGGCGCAGGAACAGCTCGAAACACGTGGTTTGCCAGAGGCCGTCGGCCCGCACCGGATCGCGCCTAGGGGGCAACGCGAGTCGGTCGAGCGGCAGTTCTGCATGATAGCGCAACAGGATAGCACCCGACGTGACGTCGAGTTTGACGGCGATGCTATCGGCGATCGATGCCGGGCCGTCGCGGTGGCGGATCAGTGCGAAACGCATCGTGCCGCTTTGCCTCAATCGCGGCCAAAAGCAAAAGGTCCAATTGCCGACCTTACGGTCAGGCGGTAACGACGCTCGCATGACCGAATATAAATCCGACCTTCTCAAGCTCCTCGAGAGCCGCGGCTATATCCACCAGACGACCGATGCGGAAGGACTGGATACGCTCGCCACCAGGCAGGTCGTGCCGGGCTATATCGGCTTCGATGCGACCGGGCCGTCGCTCCACGTCGGCAGCCTGGTGCAGATCATGATGCTGCGCCGCATGCAGCAGGCGGGGCACAAGCCGATCGTCCTGATGGGCGGCGGCACGTCGATGGTCGGAGATCCGTCGGGCAAGGACGAAAGCCGGCAAATGCTGACCAACCAGCAGATCGGCAGCAACATTCGTTCGATCCGCCAGGTGTTCGAACGCTTCCTCACCTTCGGCAGCGGCCCGACCGACGCGATCATGGTCGACAATGCGCGCTGGCTGTGCGGCCTGGGCTATATCGACATGCTGCGCGACGTCGGTCCGCATTTCACCGTCAACCGCATGCTGACCTTCGATTCGGTCAAGCTGCGGCTCGAGCGCGAGCAGCCGCTGACCTTCCTCGAATTCAACTACATGATCCTCCAGGCCTATGATTTCCTGCATCTGTCGCGCGAGCAGCACTGCCGGTTGCAGCTTGGCGGATCGGACCAGTGGGGCAATATCGTCAACGGGATCGAGCTTGGCCGGCGGACCGACGGGGCCGAGCTGTTCGGCGTGACCACCCCGCTCATCACCACCGCCGATGGCAAGAAGATGGGCAAGACCGCCGCCGGCGCAGTATGGCTCAACGAAGATGCGCTACCTTCCTATGATTACTGGCAGTTCTGGCGCAACACCGACGATCGCGACGTCGGTCGCTTCCTGCGCCTTTTCACCGATATCCCGCTCCACGAGATCGAACGGCTCGAAGCGCTCGAGGGTGCCGAGATCAACGAGGCGAAGAAATGCCTCGCCGATGCCGCAACCGCGCTGTGCCGCGGCGAAGAGGCCGCCGTGCGCGCCGCAGAAACCGCGCGACAGACCTTCGAGACCGGTGCGCTGTCGGGCGACTTGCCGACACTCGCCCTGCCCCCCGAGGGAATGACCGTCATCGAGGCGCTGACCGGGCTCGGTTTCGCCGCTTCGAACAAGGAAGCCCGCCGCAAGATCGACGAAGGCGCGGTGCGCATCGACGGCGAACGAATCAGCGACCCGCGCCACCCGATCGGGCCACTTTCGGATGACCAGGCTCTCCAGATCAGCCTCGGTGCAAAAAAGCATGGCCGGATTATTCCGGCCACCTGATCGCATCTTCATGGTTTATTGAGATTCGTTCGGCATTCTCCAGCCTCGCACATTAGGGCACGAGTTATATGCAGAAGATCGATCTCTCCAAGGCGCAGTATGCCGGTCCCGACACGCGGATCGCACCGCGAACCGACATCTATGCGCGGACGTCGGTAACCTTGCCCGACGCACGGCAGGAAGTGGTGACGATCGTCAACATTTCGGCCGACGGCGTCCTGTTTCGCCTGCCGCAACAGTTCGAAGTCAACGACATCCTGATCTTCAAGATGCCGATCCTCGGCCAGGTCGCCGCACGCGTCATCTGGTCGATGGCGGGCCGCACCGGCGTCCAGTTCGAAAACATGATCTCGGTGCAGGATTACCTTCCGCTGCTGCGCGCTTTCGGCTGCACCCCGCGCGAGCAATAAGACGGCCTAGCCGCCCCTGAGCAAGGGCACGGCGGCGTCGCGTTCGAACAAATAAAGACACGTGCGTGCGGCTTCGCCGCGCTTGCCCGCGATTCCCCCATCGCGATCTATGAACAGCCGCGCATCGTCGCGTGCGAGCGGTAACAACCGTTGCAGCTGTTCGGGCGTCGCGACGCGATAGCCCGCCTCGCCCGACTGGCGCGTTCCCAATATCTCCCCCGATCCGCGCAATTCGAGATCGGCCTCGGCGATGCGGAAGCCGTCGTTGGTCTCGCGCATCATCGTCAGACGGGCCTTCGCCGATTCGCTGAGCGCTTCGCCGCGAACGAGCAGACAGACCGACTTTTCGGCGCCGCGCCCGACGCGCCCGCGCAGCTGGTGCAATTGCGCCAGGCCGAAGCGATCGGCGTTCTCGATGACGATCAGGCTGGCATTGGGGACGTCGACGCCGACCTCGATCACCGTCGTGGCGACCAGCACGGCGGTCTCGCCGCGCGAAAACGCCTCCATCACGGCGTCCTTTTCGGGACCTTTCATCCGGCCGTGGACGAGGCCGACCTTGTCGCCGAAGCGCTGTTTGAGCGCGGCGGCGCGTTCCTCCGCCGAACCGAGATCGACCGCGTCCGATTCCTCGATCAGCGGACACACCCAATAGGCCTGCTTGCCCGCATCGATGTGCCGTCCGAGCGCACCGACGACCTCGTCGAGCCTTGCCGAGCCAATAATCCGCGTATCGACCGGGGTGCGCCCCGGTGGCATCTCGTCCAACCGCGAGATGTCCATCTCGCCGTAGTTCGACAGCAGCAGCGTCCGAGGGATCGGCGTCGCGGTCATCACCAGCAGGTGCGGCGGGCGTGCCGCCTTTTGCGTCAGCAGCAGCCGCTGTGCGACGCCGAACTTGTGCTGTTCGTCGATCACCGTGACGGCAAGGTCTCGATAGCCGACCGCCTCCTGGAAGATCGCGTGCGTTCCGATCAATATGTCGATGCTGCCGTCGGCGAGTCCCATCAGCGTCGCCTCGCGAACCTTGCCCTTGTCGCGCCCGGTCAGCACCGCGAGGTTGACCGGCAGACCGGCCAGCATCGCTTGGAGCGTCGCAAAATGCTGTCGCGCCAATATCTCGGTCGGGGCGAGCAGCGCGCCCTGCTTGCCCGCCTCGACCGCGGTGAGCAACGCCTCGAGTGCGACGATCGTCTTGCCCGATCCGACATCGCCCTGCAGCAGCCGGAGCATCGGCGTATCCTGCGCGAGATCGCCCTCGATTTCAGCCATGCTGCGCAGCTGCGCGCCGGTCGGCGCGAAGGGCAGCCGCAATGCATCGCGCAGTCGCCGGTCGCCCTTCACCGGATGACCACGTCGCGCCTTGAGCGACTGGCGCACCAGCATCCAGGCGAGCTGCCCGGCGAACATCTTGACAGCCGTCGCGCCGAGGCGGGCGGCCCGCG
>CAZHWG010000191.1:0-4302 GCA_964535925.1 uncultured Sphingorhabdus sp. | reverse complement strand
GAAGCAGATGAGGACGTGCGTCCGCATGCCGGCGGCATGGCCGCGCAGCTCGCGGTCGAGGCCGAGGGCGAGGCCCAGGATGGCGGCGACCCCGAGCCGCACCAGAAGGTCGAAATCAATCCAGTGAACGAGGATCGGATCGTTGAGCAGCATGTCAGGCGCGCTTCTTCGCCGCAGTCTTTTTGGCTGGCACGGTTTTTTTCGCCGGCGCCGTCTTCTTGCCGTCGACCGATGCCTTCAAGGCGGCCATCAGGTCGATGACGTTCGACTTGCCTGCGACCTCGGCGGGTTCGTCGACATCCTCGAGGACGCGCTTGCCCTTGGCCTTGGCTTTCTTGTCGATCAGCCGCTTCAGCGCATCGATATAGTTGTTGTGATAATCCGACGCGTCGAAGCTGCCGGACTTCTTGTCGATCAGCGTCGTGGCAAGTTCGAGCAGCTCCTTGTCGGGCTTGGCATCGCCGACGTCGCGGAAATAGTTCGCCGCCTTGTTGACCTCGTCGGCATAGCGCAGGATCTCGAGGACGAGCCCGCGCCCGCACGGCTTGAGGCTCACGAGCTGCTCCTGGCCGCGCAGCGTGAGCTGGCCGACGCCGACCTTCTTCGATTGGCGCAGCGCCTCGCGCAGGACGACATAGGCTTCCTCGGCGAGGTCGTCGGCGGGCACGACGTAATAGGGTTTTTCGTAATAGAGTACGTCGATTTCGTGCGCGTCGACGAACTGGACGAGCTCGAGCGTCTTCTTGCTCTCGAGCTTGACCGCCTCGATCTCGTCGTCGTCGAGCAGGACGTAATGGCCCTTGCTCAGTTCATAGCCCTTGATGATCTCGTCGCGGTCGACCGGGCCGACGCCGGCGACGACCTTTTCGTATTTGATCGGCTTGCCCGACGGTTCGTGGATCTGGCGAAAGCTGATCGACGCGCCCGACTTGGTCGCGGGATATATCTCGACCGGGATCGAGACCAGGGCGAGGCGGATCTGACCCTTCCAGTAAGCGCGTGCGGCCAATGCTGCTCTCCTCGATCGTTTCGCTAGTGCAATGCGCGGCGGGGGCGATCCGTTCCGTGAAGGCCGCCATGGCAGAACGATACTATTGAAACGTGGCGGGTTCTTTCCAATATATCAATGCGAAGGCGCAAGGACGATGGCCGGAGGTTGGGCGCGCGACGGCGCGGTACAGGATCAGATCGACGATTCGGTCGCCGATGCGGTATCGAAGGCGCGCTCGGCGATTCCGGCGGGCGAGGGATCGGACCTGTGCATCGAGTGCGGCGAGCCGATTCCCGCGGCGCGGCGCAAGGCGCTGCCCGGAACGCGCACCTGCGTGCCGTGCCAGTCGGGCCGCGATGCCAATAGCCGCAGCGCGGGGATCAACCGGCGCGGCAGCAAGGACAGCCAGCTGCGCTGACCGTCCTTGCGCGGGTCAACCGACCCTGCCGAGACGGTGATAGAGGTTGCCGAACTTGCGCCGCTCGGTCTCGTCGGTGGTGTGTTCGAGATAATGGCCGATCGCGGTGCGGATCAGGCCGAAATCCTCCTGGCTGAACACCGCGCGCGATCGTTCCGGCTGGCTGGTCGTCGTCGTCGTCATGACACTCTCCTCGGTTGAATTCCAGGTGGATCAAGCGGCGAACTGGTTCATCGTGTTGGCGCCGCCGCCCGCCTTCAAGGCAGCCTCGCCGGCGAAATAGCCCTTGTGCTCGTCGCCGATGTCGGAGCCCGCCATGTTCTGGTGGCGGACGCAGGCGACGCCCTGGCGGATCTCCTCGCGCTGGACCCCCTCTACATAGCCGAGCATGCCCGCCGCGCCGAAATAGTCGCGCGCGAGGTTGTCGGTCGACAGCGCCGCGGTGTGGTAGGTCGGCAGCGTGATGAGATGGTGGAAAATGCCAGCGCGCGCCGCGCTGTCGCGCTGGAAGTCGCGGATCCGCCGATCGGCTTCGACCGCGAGATCGGTCGCGTCGTAGCTTTGCGCCATCAGCGCGGCGCGGTCGTAGGCGGCCATGTCGCGGCCTTCCTCGACCCACGCGTCGTAGACCTGCTGGCGGAAGTTGAGCGTCCAGTTGAACGAGGGCGAGTTGTTGTAGACGAGCTTGGCGTCGGGGACCTCGGCGCGCACGCGGTCGACCATCCCGGCGATCTGTTCGATGTGCGGCTTTTCGGTCTCGATCCAGATGAGGTCGGCGCCGTTCTGCAGCGCGGTGACGCAATCGAGCACGCAGCGGTCCTCGCCGGTGCCGGGGCGGAACTGGTAGAGGTTGCTCGGCAGCCGCCTGGGGCGGACGATGCGACCGTCGCGGTTGATCAGGACGTCGCCGGGGTTGCCCGCGCCGTCGACCTCTTCGCAATCGAGAAAGCCGTTATACTGGTCGCCGAGATCGCCTGGCTCGCGGCTGTAGGCGATTTGCTTGGTGAGGCCCGCGCCGAGCGAGTCGGTGCGCGCGACGATGATCCCGTCGTCGACGCCGAGCTCGAGAAAGGCGTAGCGGCAGGCGCGGATTTTGGCGAGAAAGTCCTCGTGCGGGACGGTGACCTTGCCGTCCTGGTGGCCGCACTGCTTTTCGTCGGAGACCTGGTTTTCGATCTGCAGCGCGCAGGCACCCGCCTCGATCATCTTCTTGGCGAGCAGGTAGGTCGCCTCGGCATTGCCGAAGCCCGCGTCGATATCGGCGATGATCGGGACAACGTGCGTTTCGTGCGCGTCGATCGCGGCAAGCGCCTCGCGTTCGCGCAGCATGTCGCCGGCATCGCGCGCGGCGTCGAGCGCCTTGAACAGGCTGCCAAGCTCGCGCGCGTCGGCCTGTTTGAGGAAGGTATAGATCTCCTCGATCAGCGCGGGAACGGCGGTCTTCTCGTGCATCGACTGGTCGGGCAGCGGGCCGAAATCGGAGCGCAGGGCAGCGACCATCCAGCCCGACAGATAGAGGTAGCGACGCTTGGTCGAGCCGATATGCTTCTTGACCGCGATCATCGTCTGTTGCGCGATGAAGCCGTGCCACGCGCCGAGCGACTGGGTGTAATGCGCCGGGTCGGCATCGTAGGCGGCCATGTCGCGGCGCACGATGCCCGCGGTGTAGCGGGCGATATCGAGGCCGGTGCGAAAGCGGTTCTGCGCCTGCATGCGAGCGACCGCATCGGCGTCGATCGCCGCCCACGGCGCGCCTTGCGCGTCGATCAGCGTGGCGGCGTGCGATTGATGCTGGTGATAAGTCATGGTCGGCCTCGTGTGCTGGAATGTGGCCTTGCTTGTGCGGCCAACACGGATGCCGGTCGAGGGGCTGCGGGGTCGAGTTGTAAATCCTTACATGAAAACGTTGTCATATTGTAATGTCAGGTATAGGCTCGCGTCATGAGCAAGGAACGCGGCGTCTATTTCGGTCCACGGTTGCGGCGGTTGCGCCGCGAGCTGGGGATCACCCAGGCCGAGATGGCGACCGACCTGGCGATATCGCCGTCGTATGTCGCGCTGATGGAGCGCAACACCCGCCCGGTCACCGCCGAGATGCTGCTGAGGATCGCGCGGACCTACCGGCTCGCGCTCGACGACCTCGCGCCCGACGACCGTGACGACCACCAGGCGCGGCTCGGCGCGGTGCTCAAGGACCCGATCTTCGCCGATTGCGATGTCGACCCGCTCGAAGCGACCGACGTCGTCGCCAATTTCCCCGGCATTGCCGATGCGCTGCTGCGGCTGCACGCCGCCTATCGCGCGTCCGAGAGCGTCCTTGCCGATCATCGCGCCGGCGAGGGTGGCGGCGACGACGCGGCGACGCGCGATCCGTCGGTCGAGGCGCGCGCCTTCATCGCCGCGCACCGCAACCATTTCGCGCGGCTCGACGCGGCGTGCGAGGCGCTCGCCGGGGAGATCGGCGAGGGCGGGATAGGCGAGGGCGGGATCGCTCAGCGGCTCGCCGAGCGCCACGCCATCCGCGTGCGCGCGCTGCCCGCCAGCGTGATGATCGATTCGACGCGGCGGTTCGACCGTCACCACGACCAGCTGCTGCTCGACGACGCGCTCGACGCGCCGGGGCGCGCCTTCCAGCTCGCGATCCAGCTCGCCTATCTCGAGTGCGACGAGGCCATCGTCGACGCGATGGCGGGCGCGGCGCTGTCGAGCGACAATGCCCGCGCGCTCGTCCGGCGCGCGCTGGCAAGCTATGCTGCCGCCGCGATCCTGATGCCCTATGGCGCGTTCGCCGAGTCGGCGGGCAAGGTGCGTTACGATATCGAGGCGCTCGCGCGGAGGTTCGGGACGAGCTTCGAACAGGTCGCGCATCGGCTGACGACGCTGCAGCGGCCGG
>CAZHWG010000190.1:0-4304 GCA_964535925.1 uncultured Sphingorhabdus sp. | reverse complement strand
AAGCCGCACGGCGCGCATCCCGGTTTCAGCTTTTCGGCGGCGCTCAAGGGCGTTCCCGGCAACTGGGATTTCGACGCGCTCGACGCCTGGCTGAAAAGCCCGAAAAAATATGCGCCGGGCACGCTGATGAGCTTTGCCGGCCTGTCGAGTGCCGAGGACCGCGCCAATCTGGTCGCCTATCTCAACAGCCAGGGTTCGAACCTGCCGCTGCCCGCGCCGCCGCCGCCCGAGGCCGAGGCCCCCGCTGGCGACGATGCGGCGACGGGCAACGAGGCGGCTCCCGATGCGACCACGCCGACGACCGAGGCGCCCGTCCCCGGCACGGTGACCACGCAGGCTGCGACCACGAACGACTGAGTGGCGGACCGGCGCGCGATTGGCGTTCCATCCGATTAACCGAAATTCGGGACGAGAACAGAGGGTCCCCCCGCCCCTATGCGTCGGCGTCTTCGTCGCGGTCGGCGTAGAATTTCTGGATGATGTCCCAGGCTTCGTCGGCGGTCTCGACGAACCGGAATAGCGACAGGTCGGCGGGGCTGATGACGCCCTCTTCGGCGAGCGCATCGAAATCGATCACCCGCGTCCAGAATTCCTTGCCGAACAACAAGACCGGCATCGGCTTGATCTTGCCCGTCTGGATCAGCGTCAGCAGCTCGAAGGTCTCGTCGAAGGTGCCGAAACCGCCGGGAAAGGCCGCAACCGCGCGCGCGCGCAGCAGGAAGTGCATCTTGCGCAGCGCAAAATAGTGGAACTGGAAGCTCAAATCGGGGGTGACGTACTGGTTGGGCGCCTGTTCGTGCGGCAGGACGATGTTCAGCCCGACCGATTCGGCGCCGGCGTCGCTCGCGCCGCGATTGGCCGCCTCCATGATCGATGGACCGCCGCCCGAACAGACGACGAAGTGGCGGTCGCCATTGGCCGCGACGGGCGTCTGCGAGGCCAGGCAGCCGAGCTTGCGCGCCTCGTCGTAATATTTCGCCTTGGCGACGAGCCGCTGCGCGACCTTGATCTCGTAGTCGCCGGTCGCGAGCTTGAGCCGTTCGGCCGCCATCGTCGGTTCGGGAATCCGTGCCGAGCCGTAGATGACAAGCATTGAGGCGATTTTCGCCTCGTTGAGCAGCAGCTCGGGCTTGAGCAGTTCGAGCTGGAAGCGGACCGGGCGGAGATCCTCGCGAAGGAGGAAGTCGGTATCCTGGAAGGCGAGCGTATAGGAGTCGCTTTCGGTCTGCGGCGTATGGACGCCGCCCTTGGCGAATCCGGCATCTTCGCGCGCCTTATGAAAACGCGACTGTTCTAGTTTCGTGGGTTCGGTCATGAGCCGAGCGCTAGCGTCTCGGTCGCGCCGCGTCCATCGCTTTACCGCGGGAATTCGATCAGCGACAGTAGCCGTTGCCCGACATGTCGAAATGGAAGTGATTATAGTGCGCGGCATTGTATTCGGGCCCCAGCACGGTGCCGAAACGGCGGCACGCCGAGGTATGGAGCGCCTCGAGGAAGGCGCGCTCCCTGGCGCTGCCGTTCCAGTTGTTTTCGATGCTGATCCGGCGCCCGTCGGCCAGCACGAACGCCGACACGTCGACCGCATTGGCAAAGGCGTGCTGCGACAGGCGGCCCGAGCGGCCGCCATAGATGTTGCGGCAGCTGTAGCTGCCCATCGTCTCGATCTTGACCACCTCTTCGCCGAGATAGACGCGCGCCGCGGGAATGACCGCATAGCGCGCCCATGCCGCAAAATTCTTTGCCAGCGGACAGGTCATCGCGCCGAGGTTGGTCGTCGGGGTCCCGAAATCGAGCAGCCTGATCGTGTCGATCGTCCGGCAACCGCCATCCTCGCTGCGATCGGCGAGCGGCGAAAAGCGCACGTCGGCGGCCTTGAGCGCGGCAAAACACTGATTCGGCGCAAGCGGCGGCTGATAGGCCGGGCGCGCCGCAACACGCGGGGCCGCCGCGCGCTGCTGGGGTGCTTCGACGCGTTGCTGCTCCGCGCCGCCAATACAGCTGGCCAGCGCCAGCGGGGCTAGCAAAACGGCGATACGAACGCGGCGGGTTACGGGGGAATTAGCCATGTTCACACTATCGCCGATTCTGGTTAAAATCGTTGTGATAGCGATGGTTAGTGCTTTCTTAACCGTAATTAGGAGAGGCTGGCTGCGACTTATCCTGCGCGCCGACGCTCGCGCCAGCCGGTCGCCACCCGGGTCGAGGCGACCTTGCGCAATTTCTCGACATTGACCGGACGGTCGAACTCGACCCCCATGCGGTTGTCCTTCGACCAGCGCGCGGTCGCTTCGACCTCGCGTCCTTCGCCGAACTCGATCGTAAAGACCGTTCCCGGCGGCACGTCGGTCAGGCCGTCGATCATCGCGCCATGGCTGGTGATGTTGCGCACCAGGCCCTCGTAGCAATAGCCTTCATGGATGACGCCGACGCGGCGAAACGCGGTCTTGCGACTTTCGCGGTGCGTCTGGAACCCCTCGGCGGAGATATGACCGTCGGCACGCGCGAGCAATTGGCCCGCCGCTTCGCCATCGACCGGGCGACCATAGATATAGCCCTGAATATGCGAACAGCCGAGGTCGCGAACCAGCGCGAGTTCGTCGTGCGTCTCGGCTCCTTCGGCGGTGGTGTCCATGCCCAGCGCATCGGCCAGCGACACGATCGAGGCGATGATCGCGGCATTCATGTTGCCCTTGCGCGTCGCGCCGCGGACGAAGCTCTGGTCGATCTTGATCTTGTCGAACGGCACCTTCTGCAAATAGCCGAGGGCCGAATAGCCGGTGCCGAAATCGTCGAGCGCGAGCCGGACGCCCGCGCTCTTGAGCCGGTTGAAGGTACGGATGTTGTCGGCGCTTTCGTCGAGGAAGACACCTTCGGTGATTTCGAGCTCGAGCTGCGCGGGGTCGATGCCGTTGGTCGCAATCGCGTTGATGACGATCTCGCTGAAACTGGCCGCCGCGAACTGGATCGGCGAAACGTTGACCGCCATCTTGAGATCGCCGTCCCACTGCGCCAGCTGCGCGCAGGCAGTGCGCAGGATCCACTCGCCGATCGCGGTGATGAGGTTGGCCTCCTCGGCGATCGGGATGAAGACTTCGGGACTGATCGCCCCGCGCTTGGGGTGGTTCCAGCGAACCAGCGCCTCGAAGCCGCTGATCGTTTCGGTCGTGACCTCGACGACCGGCTGGTAGACGAGGCTGAGCTCGCCATTGGCCAGCGCGCCGCGCAGGTCTTCCTCGATTTCGCGGCGTTCGTTGGCAAATTCGTGCATCGCCGGCTGGTAGAAGCGACAGACGCCGCGCCCCGCGTCCTTGGCCGCATAGAGCGCGAGATCGGCGTTGCGCACGAGGGAGCTGGCGGTGACGCCCTCGCCATGGCTGATCGCGATCCCTACCGATGCGCCGATCCGGACAGGTCCCTGGAGGACCTGGTAAGGGTGCGACAAGACGTCGATCACCTTTTCGGCAAGCGTGCGCAGCGCCGCCTCGTCGGTCAGGTCGGGCAGGACGATCTGGAATTCGTCGCCGCCGAGACGACCGACGCGGCCCTGATCACCGACCGCCTTGAGCAGTCGCTTGGCGACCTGTTCGAGCAGCGCGTCGCCCGCAGGGTGGCCCAGCGTATCGTTGACCGCCTTGAACTTGTCGAGATCGAGCATGAACAGCGCGCACGGCTGGGGACGACCGCCATGGCCGGTCAGCGCGCGCGTCAGCATCTCGTTGATGTCGAGCCGGTTGGGCAGGCCGGTGAGCGGATCGTAGCGGGCCAGCTGGTTGACCGCCTGTTGCGATCGCTTCATCTCGGTGAGGTCGGTGCCGCTGCCGCGAAACCCGGTAAAATTGCCAAGGTCGTCGATGATCGGGTTGCCCGACACCGCCCACCAGCGCTCCTCGTCCATCGCCGCCTTGAGCGACAGATCGTTGAACGATGACCGCAGCGAGAGATGGAAACCCAGCGTGCGACCTTCGCGACCGCTCGTCGCATCGCTGTCGTGCGCGATCAGCGCGGTGAATTTCTGACCGATCAGTTCGTCGCGCGGGCGGGCGAATCGCTCGATCACCGATTCGGACAGGTAGACGAGCCGGCCGTGACGGTCGGTTTCCCAGAACCAGCCGAGGCCCTTGCCCTCGAAATCGTGGAGCAGCGCCTGCGCGCGCAGCGCTTCGGCCGAGCGGACGTCGTTGCGCTGCCGGCGCGCCGCGATACTCACGCTGAAAACGTAGATCGCGAGGCTCGACACACCGAGAAAGGCGGTTTCCAATATCGTCGATGTCGCCAGGTCGCCATGGAAGGCGACCGGCACCAGC
>CAZHWG010000189.1:0-4309 GCA_964535925.1 uncultured Sphingorhabdus sp. | reverse complement strand
CTTGAGGAAATCCTCGGCCCCGGCGCCGAGGATTTCCTCAAGGCCAAGGGCGTCAAGAGCGCGTGCTGATCTCGGCGCACGGCAACAGCTTGCGCGCGCTGGTCAAACACCTGTCGAACAGTCCCGACGACGAGGTCACCGGGCTCGAAATCCCGACCGGCCAGCCGATCGTGTACGAACTCGCCGACGATCTCAGCGCGACCGAGCGCTATTACCTCGCCGATCGCTAGGCGCGCGCTCAGGCCTTGCCGAGCGTGTCCTTGAGCGCGGCGAGCGCACCGAACGGCCCGGCCTCGCCCTCGCTCTTGACGCCCTTGGCCTTGAGGAAATCCTCGGCGCCGGGGCCGCGCGGATAGGGATCGAGGCTGAGGAGCAGCGTCTGCGCGACGGCCTCGCCGAGATCGATCGCACGGCCGTGGTAATGCATCGTGTCGCATTCGTCGGCGGCAAGCTCGATCTCGTCCTCCTCGGCCGCGACATCGCCGGGTTCGGGGATGAAGCGCACGGCAAACGGCTCGTCGATCGTGACCGGTAGCGGGTCGCCCGTCGCGACGCACGTCTGAACGACCTTCGCCGACAAACGCCCGCGCGCGATGATATCGTCGCCCTCGCTCGCGAACGAAACCGTCGCCGCGAGCGCGTCGATCGCGTCGATCGCGAAGCGCGCGGCTAGCGCGGCGCGCTCGTCGGGCTTGGCCGTGATCGTCAGCGGCTCGCGCTGGCGGTCGACCTTGTCGAGCGTCGGGGTCCGCGAAAACTCGGGCGTTTCGGTGCTCATCATGCTGCGTCGGATCCTTCGATGTCGCCCGCGAGCAGGGCGTCGGCGTCGCGTTGCGCGATCCGCGCGCGGAATGCGGTCAGCGCCGCGCTGCTGTGCGCCAGCGCTTCGGGCGTCGGCGCCTCGCCGCGATAGACGTTGCGGACCATCGTTGCGCCGAGATCGCCATCGGCCTCGAACGCCGCGCGATAGGCCGAAAAACGCCCGCCGAGCGCCCCCATCATCCGGCCGATATGCTTGCCGACGACGACGTCACCGATTCCGCTTTGGCGTAGCTGTCCGTCCATGTCTTCGACAAAGGTCTCGGCAAGCAGCGCCATCTCGCTTTTCATGTCGGGCAAATTGTCGAGGCGCTCGATCGTCAGCGAGAGCAAGGCGGCGACCATTTCGAAGCGTCCGTCGATCGTGTCGGGAACGCCGCCCGCGCGATACCAGTGCGATGCCCGCGCCGCCGCGACGATCGCGTCGTAGAGCGGAAGCATCGCAACGCGCGGATCGGGCCGCGGGGCGAACAGCGAGGACAGGCGTGCGAACATGACCCGGGCCTATAGTCATGCATGCGCCGCGCCGCCAGCCCCGCCGCCGACCTGACGAACGGGTAGCCCGCGCGCGATTTCGACCAATCGCGCTGCTGCCCTTGGCGACGGCGCGGCTTTGGCTTAATGGAAGGGCAAGCTTGGCGCGTCTAGCGCTGCGACATGACACGCGCGCGCCCGTTCCCTCGGACGTTCGCCCGAACCGGAGAATAACGCATGGGCAATTTCGCCCGACCTACCGTCCTCATCCTGGCTTCGCTGGTGGGCGCCGCGGCGCTCTCGGGCTGCACCCAGACGCGCATGCATCGCGGCCAGATCCTCGATCCGTTGTTGTCCTCGTCGATCTCGCCGGGTGTCGACAATCGCGATTCGGTCGTCGGCACGCTCGGACGCCCGACCTTTGTCGGGCAGTTCACGCCCAACGAATGGTATTATGTCTCGCGCACGACCAAGCAGCTTGCGTTCGCAACGCCGCGGCCGCTCGAACAGACCGTCCTGCGCGTGACCTTCGACGAGGCGGGCAATGTCGCCAGCGTCGATCGCACCGGCGTCGAGCTGGCCCAGAATATCAACCCCAATGGCGACAAGACTCCGACGAAGGGCCGCGAACGCAGCTTCTTCGAAGAACTGTTCGGCAATATCGGCACGGTGGGTGTGCCGGGCGCGGGCGCTCCTCCGACGAACTGACCAGGGGCAGGGGACATGAGCGGGGTTAGCCAGATCGGCAGCAGCGAAGAGCGCGCTCGGCTGGCCGCGCTCGAAAGTTATGCGGTGCTAGGCACCGCCCCCGAACAGGCGTTCGACGATATCGCGCGGCTCGCCGCCCGGCTGTGCGGCACGCCTTCGGCACTGGTCTCGCTGATCGATCGCGATCGCCAGTGGTTCAAGGCCAGGGTCGGCGTTGATCCGTCGGAAACGCCGCGCGACATCGCCTTTTGCGACCACGCGATTCGCGGTGACGCGGTGATGATCGTACCCGACGCTGCGGTTGATCCGCGCTTCGCCGACAATCCGCTCGTCACCGGCGACCCGTTCGTCCGCTTTTATGCCGGCGCGCCGATCATCGACAGCGACGGCTACGCGCTTGGTACGGTATGCGTCCTCGACACGGAGCCACGCGCCGATTTCGATGGCGCCGACGCGCTCGCCGCATTGGCCCGCCAGGTCGCGGTCCAGCTCGAGTTGCGCCGCCGGATCGCGCGCGACTCGGACAGCGTCTCGGTGGCCGAGGATTATCGCGACCTGCTCTGGTCGCGGGCGATCGACGTCATGGTTGTTACCGACGTCGAAGGCGTCGTCGTCGAGGCCAATCCCGCCTGGCAAAACATGTTCGGATCGGTCGAGCAGGGGCAGCCGATCACGCAGCTTTATGCCGCGAGCGAGACCAGTCCGCTCAAGATTCCCGGCGAAGGCGAAGATGGCATCCAGATCCAGCGACGGATGATGACGGCGAGCGGTGACGAAGTGACGATCGACTGGACGCTGGTCCGCAAGAACGATCTCGTCTTTCGCATCGGCCGCGACCAGACGCGCGCGATCCGCGCCGAGGAACAGCTTGCCCATATCCAGAAGATGGAATCGCTCGGCCAGCTGACCGGCGGGATCGCGCACGATTTCAACAACCTGCTGACGATCATCCTCGGCAATATCGAAACCGCAATGCGCCGGGCGAAAGCGGGCCGAGTTGGCGATCTTCCGCGCATCCTCGACCATGCCCGCGAAGCGTCGGAGCGCGCCGCCAACCTGACCCAGCGGCTGCTGGCTTTTGCCCGGCGGCAATCGCTCGACCCGTTGGTGATCGATCCCGTCGCACTGGTGACCGAACTCAAGGACCTGTTCGACCGATCGCTCGGCGGTGCACACCGCGTTGCCTATCGCCAGGGCGACGACGTCTGCAAGATCTCGATCGATCCGGCCCAGCTCGAAAACTCGTTGATCAACCTCGTCGTCAATGCGCGCGACGCGATGCCCGACGGCGGCACCATCGTGATTACCGTCGAGAACGTCGATCTCGTCGACGATGGGAGCGACGATGACTGCCAGCCCGGCGACTATGTCCGCATCGCTGTCCGTGACGAGGGAACGGGCATGGACGCGGCGACGCGCGAGCGCGTTTTCGAACCGTTCTTTACGACCAAGGAGCATGGCAAGGGGACCGGCCTTGGGCTGAGCCAGGTAATGGGCTTCGTCTCGCAATCGGGTGGCCGCGTTGCGGTCGACACCAAGGTCGGCAAGGGAACGGAAATCTCGCTCTGGCTACCCGTTGCGGTCGATGGCAAGCTCTCGACCAGTCGCCGGCCAACCGATCGCGGCGGCGACGTGCTGTTTTCGCCCGGCCGGTCGCAGGGCAGCATCCTGCTGGTCGAGGACAACGAGCGGTTGCGTAGCCATGTCGGCGGCCTGCTCGGCGAGGCGGGCTATGCCATTGTCGAGGCGGTCGACGGCGCGCAGGCGGTCGACCTGCTCGGTGCCGGCACGCAGCCCGACCTTGTCCTGTCGGACGTCAAGATGCCCAATCTCGACGGGTTCCAGCTCAGCGCCGAGGTCCGCAAGCGCTTCCCCGACGTACCGATCCTGCTGATGACCGGCTATGCCGGCAAGGAAACCCCCGAATACGCGGCGCACGACGCGATGATCGCCAAACCCTTCACTGCCGACCGGCTGCTGATGCAGGTCGAGACGATGCTCGCGCGCGCCGGTGCGGGCTAGACGCTCGCTGGGCGTCCGCGCGAGGGGCGCGGTCAGCGCGCGATGCCGCCCGCCGCCAGCACGGCCAGCGTGACCAGCTCGGACGCACTCGATGCCATCGTCGCGACCTGGACGGGCTTTTCCATGCCCACGAGCATCGGCCCGATGACCGCGTCGCCGCCGAGTTCGCGCAGCAGCTTGGCCGACAAATTGGCCGACTGCAGCCCCGGCATGACGAGGATGTTCGCCGGACCCGACAGGCGGCTGAACGGATAGCTTTTCATCACCGTCGGGTTGAGCGCGACGT
>CAZHWG010000188.1:0-4338 GCA_964535925.1 uncultured Sphingorhabdus sp. | reverse complement strand
CCGAGGAACAGGATCTTGTCGAGCAATGATCGCTTCCAGTTCCAGGTGCCGACCAGCTGCAGCAACTCGATGCCGGGCGCGACACCGCTTTCCTCGATCGCGGGCCGGGGCAGCACCGCCCCGCCGGGATAGACATGCCCCTCGTGCAGGCCGGGATCGATCCATTTCCAGCCGCGGAAACTGCCGTCGACGCGGTGCTCCGAAACGATCATCTTGTCGCCGAAATGGACGACCAGCCCGCCGTCGCGCTGGCGGTGTGCGCCGGTCCCGCGCATCTTGCCCGCCGCGGTGAATATCCCGCGGCGCGTGCATTCCTCGATCAGCGCCCGGCTCGCGTCCGACTGGTCGAACCCGACGATCTCGGATGCCTTGATCAGCTCGCGATCCTTGCCGCGCCCTTCGTATATCGGCTTCGACCATTGCGGGTATTCGGCCTCGAGCCAGTCCGACTGCTCGCCGAACAGAGCATAGAGGCTGTTCTTGCCGTGCCGGTTGCCCGCCTCGAGCCCGACGAGCTGGCGGTTGATGTCGAGATAATAGCATTTCTGCGACCCGTCGAGATTGCTCGATATGCCCAGCGGCCGGATCGGACAGCCGCTCGGGAAGGGCGGGCGCTCGTATTGCTTCGTCTCCGCGCCGGCATCGCCCGGCTGCGCCAGCACCGGCGCGGGCTCGGGATGGTCGAGCGCGTCGCGGATCTTCGTCGCGTCGCTGATCGGCACCGGATCGCTCATGCCATCACCTGCGTCATCCTGGCCGACTGATTGCCGCGCTTGAACGCGATGTCGCCGGGCGCTTCATAGGGCAGTTGGTGCGCGCAGCCGCGAAACCCGGGCACGCCGCATAGCGCGCATCCCTCGCGCGACGTTGCGCGCTCGATCGGCGCACGATCGATCCGCGCCGCACGCTCGGCCTCGCGCTTGCGCGCCTGGCGCCGCATCGCCGCGACGAAGCGCTCCTCGGGTGTCGGCTCGGCGGCAACGTCGGGCCGGGGATCTCGCGCGCGGGAGGAGGAAATGGGCAGTCGGCCGGCATTGGCGGGTTCATGTCTCTTCGTCGCGGGCCCGCGTGATCCTGCCGGTGCCGACCCTTCGCAGCGGCCTGCCTGGTCCGCTGTCGAGAATCCCGCGACGATGTCCGTGTTCGTGTCCTGCGCAACGATCGATTGACCGCAGGCGCGCGGGCGCATGACCACCCGCACCAGCCGCCGCGGCGCTTTCGCGCGGCAGGATGCGCGATCGAAACCCCAACGTGTCAGCTGTGGCATGTCGCCCCCCTCATGCCCGCTGCCTTTCCTGCTCGGCCGCGATCGCCTGCCACCAGCCGTTGATGTCCTTGTGCGGCGCCGGCGGGAACACAGTCTCGACGCGCATGCCCTTGCCCTGTTGCCGCGCGATCGCGCGCTCGAGCGTGTCGACCGCGTCGTCATTGTCGTCGCGATCGGCGACGATGATCAGCGTGCGCGCCCGCTCGGGCAGCATCATCGCGCCGATATTGCCCAGGTCGATCGCACAGACGATCCGCGCCGCGGGCTTCATCATCCGCACCGTCAGCGCGTCCTCGATGCCCTCGGTCGCATAGACCGGCTCGCCCTCGGGCATCTCGCCCATCGACTTGCCGGAGGCGCCCTTGTTGATCGGCACGAACCCGCCGAACTTGCACCCCGTCACCAGCTTCGGCTGGCCGACGGTCAGCTTGCCCCAGGTGCCGCGAACGCACTGCAGGTAGGTCCGGTGCGTCCCGATCTGGCGGCCCGACGCGTCGAATATCCCCGCCAGCATCGCCGGCACCTTGACCCGCTCGAACGCGTGCCAGACCTCGGGATGGAAGCGCAGCGATCCCGGCCAGCGCGCGTCCTCGCCACGCTTGCCGATGCACCCCGGCGACAACGACCGCCCGCGCAGATACGCCTCGACCGGCGTGCCCGCGATCTCGCTGCCCGACAGCCACAGTGCCCGCGCGCGCTTCGATTTCACCTCGCGCGTCGCCGCCTCGCGCTCTTCCAGCCGCTTGGCCCGCGCCCGCGCCTCGGCGACGCGCGCCTCGGCGATCGCCGGATCGACCGGACGCTGCGGACCGGGCACGAACGCGTCGTTGATCCCCAGCCGGCGCTTCGCCTCGGCCACCGCGCGCGGCATGTCGCCACCGCACAGCTTCAGGCGGATCAGGTCGATCATGTCGCCGCGTTCCTCGTCGGCCGGCGCGTTGCCGTAATCGGTCCAGTGGCCCTGCCGCGCCCCCGACAAGTGCACCGCCAGGCTGGCGCTCGATCCCGTGTCGGCGATCCCGCTCGCCATCCACAGGTTGCCGCTGCGATGCCCGTTGGGCAGCAGCTCGGGCGCCAGGCTCGGCGCCGTCGCGTTCAGCCGGTCGGCGATCTCCGCGACGCTGACCATCATGCCGCGCCCCCCGGATCGCCGGCACCGGCCATCTCTCGCGCGCGCTCCGGCATCTCGAGCGCGACGTCGATCGCGTCGCGCAAAAACTGCGCATTTGCGGGCGTCAGCAGGTGATACGCGTCGCCGATCATCACCGCGACACGGCCCTCGACCGGCTTGTAACTCGCCCCCAACAGGCCGCCGTCGTGCGCAATGCCGCGTTCGCAACCGCTCTTTTGTTCTCCTTGTGTTCTTATTCCGTTCGCGCCATGGTGCCCCGAATCG
Source organism: uncultured Sphingorhabdus sp. (assembly GCA_964535925.1). GTDB lineage: Bacteria > Pseudomonadota > Alphaproteobacteria > Sphingomonadales > Sphingomonadaceae > Flavisphingopyxis. The sequence goes on along the minus strand of CAZHWG010000188.1, from coordinate 1,675 downwards.
GCATCGGTGCCGGGAACGCAATCGAAGGAGAATTGCGATGGAGGATTGGGATCGGTCATGCGGCGCTATCGAGCGGCGGGTAAAAATCGTCGGCCGAGATCTCTTCACCCGTGTACGCGCGCACTTTCGGCATGAACCGTCCGTCGGGCCGACGCCGGCCTCGCTCCCAGTCCGACCATACCTGCCGCGAAGTTCCGATCTTTCCGGCGCATTCTTCAAGGGTCAAACCCTTGGCTTTCCGCCATTTGCGCAGCGGGTGAATGTTTTCGGTTTGTGCCATCGCGGGATTAGTAAGCGATATGCTAACAACTTGACAAGCGTTTGTTTGCGATTAGGCATCTAGGCATGTCAGCGGATATCTTACATTTCTTTCGCGTGATCGACGCACCCAACAGGATCCGCGAATTGCGAGTCGCCGCCAAGCTGTCGCAGCAGGCGCTGGGCGACGCCGTCGGCGTATCCAAGGTCACGATTTCCGACCTCGAGCGCGGCACGATGCAGCTGACCGTCGATTACATGCGCCGGATCGCCGCGGCGCTGAATGTCGAACCGGCCGACGTCCTTTCATTGGTCGACAATCCCGACGCATTGAACGCCGACGAACGCGCTCTCATTGAACGCCTGCGTAGCGCCGCCCCAGACCAGCGCGAGCAGCTGCGCCGCGTGGCCGAGGTCATGCTGCCCTACAATGCGCGCGGCGCCGAAGCGGCGTGATCGCCTGGCTGGGTGAAACCGGCGCCGGCATCCTCTATGTAATCTCGCTCATGAGCCTGTTTGGAGCAGGCCTTTGGGCTACCGCCAAGATCGTCGATCGGGCTTTCCCGAACGCCAGTGAAGGCCGGTCGTGCCTCTTCATGGCCGTCATCGCGCCACTGATCCTCGTCGCCCTTTTTCTCCTCTTCGGGCCCGCGATTGACGCGTTGCGCGATCTCTCCTGCAGGAGCGCCAACGACCGCGAGGCATGCCTCGACCCGCCCGATCGCGACTGGCTGTAAGAGCTTAGCTAACTTTTTAATTTGACAACGTAAGCGATACGCTTACAAACAGCCCCGTTCAACGAACGGAGGCTGTCATGTCTGCTCATTCACCTTTTGCCCGCGAGATCGCCCAGCGCGAACCGCTGTTCGGTGTCGACCTGGCGCCAGAGGGGCAACCGCCCACCTGCGGCATCCACTGGATCGCCCGTCGCCTCGGCGCGACGAAATGCTCCGACGCCCGGCTGGTCAGGTTCCTCGCCTCGCTCGTCGCCGAAGAGGGCTTTCCTCCGCCGCTGCCGCACCCCGCCCGCGGAGGCGGGATCGAGCGTGGCGTGGCCGCGCGCAGCCGCTGGCTTCGCGTCGCGGTCGAGCACTGGCTCGGTGAGTTCCTTCCCGACGCCTGCGCCGCCACGCTCGATGCCGCCGCCCACGCCGACGCCGCCCGCGAAATGGACGATGCCGCCGCAAAACTGACGGTCATCGACGGGGGGCGCAGCTGATGGCCCGCGATATCGAAAGCTACGAAGTCGAGCCCGGCATCGTCGGCCTCGACGCCGATCAGAACCTCGGCGTCCCCGCAGCTCTCGCCGCGAGCAGCGTCGCCAGCGCCAAGCGCGCCACCGATGCCATCTCGCGCATCGCCGACGCGCTCGAGCGTATCGCGACGACCAACGAAGCCCGTGAAACACGGGAGAGCG
>CAZHWG010000187.1:0-4350 GCA_964535925.1 uncultured Sphingorhabdus sp. | reverse complement strand
CGACCCGGCATAGCGGCGCGTCTTGAAGTAGCGCGCGACGATCGTGTCGGCGGCGGCGCCATTGCCGCGCGCGGCTGTGACAACCTCGTCGAGGATTTCGATCGCCGCCTGGACGCGTGCCTGCGGGGTCATGATTCAGCGCGTCGGATAATTCGGCGCTTCGCGCGTGATCGACACGTCGTGGACGTGACTTTCCTGCAACCCGGCGTTGGTAATCCGGACGAAGCGCGCACGCTCCTTGAGGTCACCGAGCGTGCGCGAGCCGGTATAGCCCATCGCCGCCTTCACCCCGCCGGCAAGCTGGTGGACGACGTCGCGCGCGGTGCCCTTGTACGGCACTTGGCCCTCGATCCCCTCGGGAACCAGCTTGAGCTGGTCGGTAATGTCCTGCTGGAAATAGCGGTCGGCGCTGCCGCGCGCCATCGCGCCGACCGATCCCATACCGCGATAGCTCTTGTAGCTGCGACCCTGATAGATGAACGTCTCGCCCGGGGCCTCCGCGGTCCCGGCAAGCAACGATCCGACCATGACTGCCGATGCCCCCGCGGCGAGCGCCTTGGCGATGTCGCCCGAGGTGCGCAGCCCGCCATCGGCGATGATTGGCACGCCGGCATCATTGGCCACCGACGCGGCATCGAGGATCGCTGTCAGCTGCGGCACGCCGACACCCGCGACAACGCGCGTCGTGCAGATCGAACCCGGTCCTATACCGACCTTCACCGCATCGGCGCCGGCATCGATCAGCGCGCGCGTCGCATCGGCGGTAGCAACGTTGCCCGCGAGGACCTGCACCGCGCTGGACAGCGCCTTGATTCGTGCAACGGCTTCACCGACGCTGCGGTTATGGCCATGCGCGGTGTCGACGACGATGACGTCGCAGCCCGCATCAATCAGCATTTCGGCGCGGGCAAAGCCCTTGTCGCCGACGGTCGTGGCGGCAGCGACGCGCAGCCGTCCCGCCTCGTCCTTGGTCGCGTTGGGATAGCTGATCGCCTTGTCCATGTCCTTGACGGTGATCAGGCCGACGCAGCGGAAATCGTCGTCGACGACGAGCAGTTTCTCAATCCGGCGGTTGTGGATGATGCGGCGGACCTCGTCCTGGCCCGCGCCTGGCTTGACCGTCGCCAGATTTTCGCTGGTCATCAGCTCGCGCACCGGCTGGCGCGGATTCTCGGCAAAACGGACGTCACGGTGGGTCAGGATGCCGACCAACTTGCCCGAGGCTTCGACTACCGGGATGCCCGAAATCTTGTTGGTCGCCATCAGCGCCTGCGCTTGCGACAGAGGCGCGTCGGGCGCGATCGTGATCGGGTTGACGACCATGCCCGATTCGAAGCGCTTGACGAGCGCGACGGCCGCCGCCTGGTCTTCTTCGCTGAGGTTGCGGTGAAGGACGCCGATGCCGCCAAGTTGCGCCATGACGATCGCCATGTCGGCCTCGGTCACGGTATCCATCGCCGCCGAAAGAATCGGCAGATTGAGCCGGATGCCGCGCGTCAGTTGGGTGGACAGGTCGGCTTCGCTTGGCAGCATGTCCGATTCACGCGGCTGAAGCAGCACGTCGTCGAAGGTCAGGCCAAGGGGGATATCGATATGCGCCACGAATACGTCCTGTTCTAGCTAGCCGTCGCCCGGTGGGCGGTCTGGTGGCGGCCCATGTAACCAGTCCGGGCCTCCGGCGCTAGAGCAGCGCTGCGATGGCTAGTCCTTCGGTTTTGTCCGATAGGTCCCGGTATCGGCAAAATAGGCGCCCAATGCGACATGCAGGTCGGCATCTTCGGCCGCGCCGCCGAGCGGCGTCGCGTCGGTCAGCTCATCACCGGGCCCGTGATAATCGCCCGAGAGGAATGCTTCGAGCAATTTCATGTCCGAAAACGACCCGCCGACCATCAATGCCGGAACACCCTTTTGCGTCAGGGCCCAGCCGTCCTGCCGGCGGATGAAGGCGTTGGCTTCGTCGCTGCGGTCGATCGAGCGACCGAGTGCATGTGCGACATGTTCGATCGCGGGGTCGAGGTCGGTCTTCCCGCGCCCGATGATCGCCACCTTCGCGTCGCGCGGCGCGATCGCGATCGTATCGATGTTGAGCGCGACGGCGATACGTTCGAGCGGCACCGGCGGGTTCTCGCTTAGCGCATAGGCACCGAGCAGGCCCTTTTCTTCCGCAGTGGTCGCGACGAAATAGATATCGCGATCGAACGGCCCCATCTGCGCGAGCCGCCGCGCAACCGCGATCAGCACCGCGATGCCGCTCGCATTGTCAACCGCGCCGTTGCAGATCCGGTCGGCCGAACCCTTGGGGCGACAGGTGCCGAGATGGTCCCAATGACCGGTGAACATGACCGCACCGGATGCGGATTCGCTGCCCGGCAGCCGGGCAATGACATTGTAGCTCGTGTAATCGCGCGTCGTGTTGCGCGTCGCGATCGTCCCGCGGGCCTGGTTGAAGCCGCCACTAGCATCGCGCCCGACAGCCTGTCCGATCGCGTTCAGCGTGTCGCCGGTGACAAAGCCGGTAATCGCGTCCTTGCCGGGTTCGGCCTGGCTGGCGAGCGTCGTGCGCGAGCGGCTGACCCAGCCCGTGGCGCGATCGAACGCCGCCTGGTCACCGACGGCGACGAGCACGGCGGCGGGTTCGCGCGCAGCCAGCCTGGCGACGTCGCTCATAGTCGCGCGCAAATCTTCGCTGCCCGCCAGGATGACAAGCTTGTTGGAAATATCGGTTGCGGGTTCACCTGAAGCCAGTTGGACGATTCCGTCGAACGCGACTTCGCGCGACGACGCGGCACTGTAGAACGCGATCCCGTCGCTTTTGGACAATAATGCCTTGCCTGCGATCGCGCGTGGTTTGCCCCCGGGCGACGCCAGCGAGAACGCACTCGCCCCCGGGACGGTCTCGACGAGATCGACCGGCGCGAGCCAGCCCGAAGCCACGTCGGCGCCGCCGATGAGGCCCGCTTTACGGAATGCATCGGCGATATAGGCAATCGTCTTTGTCTCGCCCGGGGTGCCGGGCTCGCGACCACCGAAATCGTCGCTCGCCAGGACCGCGATCGACTCGCGTAGCTCGGCTTCACTGACCGGGCTTGGCGTGGCGGCGTACCTTGCCGCAACGGCATGAGGCTGGACCAGGGCGAAAAGGGCGCAGACTGCGGGCCCGAGGAGGAGCTTGTTCATTGCTCGCTAGTGGCGCAGGCGCGACGCGCATTCAAGTCAGCACGCGCGATCATCCGGAGCGCCGCCGTGACATGCATATCCTCGATCATCCGGCCCTCGAACCGTTGTGCGCCCTGGCCATCGAGCGCGACGATCCGGCGAGCTTCGTCGACCGCTGCGGGATCTGGCGTCCAGGCTTCGTTGCACGGCACAATCTGAGCAGGGTGGATCAGCGTCTTGCCGTCAAAACCGAGGCGGTAGCCCGCGCGTGCTTCGGCAGCGAAGCCCGCGTCATCATCGATTGCGTTGCACACGCCGTCAAAACACCAGACGCCGCTTGCCCGCGCGACGAGCACGATCGCCTGCAGCGACAGCGATAGGGCCTCGCGGTCGATGCCATTGGGCAAATGCATTTCGTGTGCGAGGTCGTTGAGCCCGGCAATCAGGCCGACGACGCGGGAATCGTCCGCGATCGCCCGCGCGTCGAGCACTCCAAGCGGGGTCTCGATCATCGCCAGCAGCGGCGTGGGTGCATTTTCGGGCAGATCCCCCGGGCGGCCGACCTTGGGAATGACGATGTAATCGGGCGGAGTTGCTTCGAGCGCGCGCAAATCGTTGGCCATCGTCTCGCCACGATTGACCCGCACCGCGACCGCGATCGCGCCGAATCCCTCGGCCAGCGCCTGCGCCACCGCCCCCCGCGCGGCGTCCTTGTCAGCATCGGGCACCGCGTCCTCGAGGTCGAGGACAATCATCTCGGCTGCCGACCCGCGCGCCTTTACGATCGCGCGCGGCTTGTGCGCAGGAACGTAGAGCACCGACGCGGGCGCGAGTGCGGACGATGCATCAATTACCAATCCGATTCTCCTTGGAAGCCCGCCGTCGAGGCCGCATAATAGCGACAATCCATCATATAGGGGACTGTCATGATCGAGATTCTCGCCGCCGCCTTTGCGATATTCGCCATCATATATTTGATGATGAGCATCAAGATCGTCCGCCAGGGCTATCAGTACACGATCGAATATTTCGGCCGTTTCACCACCGTGGCGCGCCCCGGCTTCAACTTCTTCCCCGCGTTCTTCTACGGCGTCGGGCGCAAGGTCAACATGATGGAGCAGGTCCTCGATATCCCGGGGCAGGAGATCATCACCAAGGACAATGCGATGATCTCGACCGACGGCGTCGTCTTCT
>CAZHWG010000186.1:0-4359 GCA_964535925.1 uncultured Sphingorhabdus sp. | reverse complement strand
AGTTCCTCCGTATAGAGGCCCCAGCCCTCGCTGTAGGCGGTCACCCCGCCGAAGCGGCGGAACGGCGGAACGTCGCCGAGCGCCGTCTGGATCGACAGCTGGAGGTGATGGCCGGGAAGGCCCTCGTGATAATAAAGCGCCTCGAGCTCGTTCTTGCTCATGTCCTCGAGCCGGTAGAGATTGACGTAATAGGTGCCCGGGCGCGATCCATCGGGTGCCGGGCGCTGGTAGAACGCCTTGCCCGCCGATTTCTCGCGGAATGCCTCGACCGGTTTGACCACCAGCGGATCCTTGGGCAGCGTCGAGAAGAAGCGCGGCAGCGCCGCCTCCATAGCATCGGCCTTGGCCTGGACCGCCGCCAAATAATCCGCGCGACTGGTATAGAAGAATTTGGGGTCGGTCCGCGCGTATTCGAAAAACGCCTGAAGATCGCCCTTGAAACCGACCTGTTTCATGATGCCGCGCATCTCGTCATGGATGCGCGCGACCTCGCGCAGGCCGATCGCGTGGATCTGGTCGGCGGTCAGGTCGGTCGTCGTGTAATTGGCGAGCAGCGCGTCATAATAGGCCGCGCCCTGCGGGAAGCGCCAGATGCCGTCGTCGGTCCCGGCGATCGCTTGCTGGCGTTTCATCTCGGCGAGCAGGTGTTGGTAGGCGGGCTTGGCCGAATTCAGCCAGGCCGCTTCGGCGGCGGCTGCGAGCCGCTGTTTTTCGGTGTCGGCGATATCGAGTCCGGCGGTCTTGGCGGCGAAATCCTCGAGCACCGGATTGGCACTTGCGCCGCTCGCGGCATCCGACTTCAGCATGTTTTCGACGTCGTCGATGACATAGGCATAGACCCATTTGGGCGGCATGACACCGGCATCGGCGCGCGCCTTCGATTCGGCGGTCAATGTGTCGAGCGTCGGGCCGAAGCCTTCGATCCGGGCGACGTAATCCTCGGCCTGGCCAACATCGGCGATCGAGTTGATGTTGATCAGGAAGGCGGGCAGCTGGCTCTGCGCGCCGTTCATCTGGTCGAACACATAGCCGTAATGGCGATAGGGAAAGAGCGAGGCCGACCGCTTCGCCATGCGGTCGAACAGGCGGTACGACAGCGCCTGTTCGGGCGTCAGCCGCGCGGGATCGTAGCTCATCCGCATTGCGTCGGCGCTGGCCTGGAGCAATTGCTCCTCGGCGGCCTCGCCCGCGTCGCTGAAGTCGCCCCATTTGCCGTAATCGTCGTCGCGGATGCCGCGATAGGCTTTCGACAGCGGCGACAGCGACAGCTGCGCGGCATCGTAATTTTCGAAAAACGTGTCGATTTGGGCGCCCGCGACCTGCTGCGTCGGCTCGCTTGCGTTAGTCGGCGGTGCATCCACTATCGTCGCACAGCCGCCCAGCGCCAACGCCGCCAATGCAACCCCCGTCGCCAACATGATCCGCTTCGTCATACGCTCTCTCCCAATTTGCCGTTCGGCTATGGGTTGCATCTAACCCCAAGCGGCGGCAGTTGACCAGCCATGCTCTTTTCCCCTTCGCTCTATCGACTGGCGCGCCCGCTGATCTTCAAGGTCGATGCCGAGCGCGCGCATCACGCCACGATCGGCCTGCTCGCGCGGATGCCCGACGCGCGGGTCGCGCTGACCGGTCCGCGCCTCGCGACGCGCGTCGCGGGGATCGATTTTCCCAATCCGGTCGGGCTGGCGGCGGGATTCGACAAGGATGCACGTGCGGCGCACGCGATGGCGCGATTGGGCTTCGGCTTCGCCGAGGTCGGCACGCTGACGCCGCAGCCGCAACCGGGCAATCCGCGCCCGCGCCTGTTCCGCCTGACCGAGGACGAAGCGGTGATCAACCGGCTCGGATTCAACAATGGCGGGCAGGCGGCGGCGGCGGTGCGATTGCGATCGCTGCGCGCGGCCGGCTGCCTCATCCCGGTCGGGATCAACATCGGTGCCAACAAGGCGAATGCGGCGGGCGACGCGGCGATCGCCGATTACGTCGCCGGGGTCGAGGCGATGGCGGGGTTCGCCGACTATCTGACAGTCAACATCTCGTCGCCCAACACGCCGGGACTGCGCGCACTGCAGGACAAGGGCGCGCTCGAAGCGCTGCTCGGCGCGGTCATGGCGGCGCGCGGCGATTCAGGTCCGCCGGTCTTCTTGAAGGTCGCGCCCGATCTTGCCCCCACCGATATAGACGACATCGTCGCGCTGGCGCACACCCACGCGCTCGGCGCGCTGATCGTTTCGAACACAACGATTTCGCGGCCGCCGCTCGAATCGAAGCTGGCGAACGAAGCGGGCGGCCTGTCGGGAACACCGCTGCGCGACCTCGCCTTGCAGCGCCTCAAGGATTTTCGCAGCGCCGGATCGGGCGAGGTCGCGCTGATCGGGGTCGGCGGGATTGCCAGCGCCGCCGACGCCTATGCGCGCATTCGCGCGGGGGCGAACCTGGTCCAGCTCTACAGCGCGATGGTCTATCACGGCCCGGGCCTCGCCGCGCGGATCGCCCGCGACCTCGCGGCGCTGCTCGAGCGCGACGGATTTGGCAGCGTCGCCGCCGCGGTCGGCAGCGACGCGCGCTAGGCGCAGACCCCATTGCCGCACAGGCGACAAAGGTTTAGCCAATCGCGCATGCGATCGATCGTCCTTATTGCCGCCGCGCTCCTGTCGCTGACGGGATGCGCCACTCCTACCAGCCAGCCAGCAGCCGCCAGCGCCGATCACGCAGGCGTCCCCGGCATGGTCAGCGCCGCCGACCCGCGCGCTGCCGAAGCGGGCGCGACGATGCTGCGCGAAGGCGGCAGCGCCGCCGACGCCGCGATCGCGACGCTGGTCGCGCTCAACGTCGTCGAACCGCAAAGTTCGGGGATCGGCGGCGGCGGCTTCCTGGTCTATCGCGACGGCAGCGGCGCGATCGGCAGCTATGACGGACGCGAGACCGCACCCGCCGCGGCGACGGGCACATGGTTCTATCGCGACGGCAAGCCGATGCCCTCCTCCGAGGCGCAACCCGGCGGACGCAGCGTCGGCGTTCCCGGCAACGTCCGGATGATGGCGCTGGCGCATGCGCGCCACGGCCGCCTGCCATGGAAAGACCTGTTTGCACCCGCGATCGCGCTCGCCCGCGACGGCTTCGTCATCACCGCGCGGATGCACAACGCGCTCGATTACGGCCGTGCGACCGGCGCGCTCGATGCCGCCGGCCGCGCGCTCTATTACGACGCGAACGGCGAGCCGCTTCCCGTCGGAACGCGGATCAGGAACCCGGCGATGGCGGCGTTCCTGACGCGGCTCGCCGAGCTGGGCCCCGACAGTTTCTATGTCGGCCCCAATGGCCAGGCGATCGCCGCCAAGGTCAGCGGATCGCCGGTCAATCCCGCACCGATGACGCCGGGCGACCTGGCAAGCTATGACGCCAAGGCGCGCGATGCCGTCTGCGGCACCTATCGCGGTTATCGGATCTGCGGCATGGGCCCGCCCTCTTCGGGCGCGACCACCGTGTTCGCGATCCTCAAGCAGCTCGAGCGGTTCGACCTGACGGCGCTCGGCCCCGATTCGCCCAGGGCGTGGCACCTGATCGCCGAATCGATGCGCCTCGCTTATGCCGATCGCGGACGCTACCTCGCCGACAGCGATTACCTGCCGGTACCCGTCGCGGGGCTGACCGACCCGGCCTATCTCGCCAAGCGCTCGCAACTGATCGATCCCGACCACGCGATGGCGACCGCGCCCGTCGGCACGCCGCCGGGCGCGCAGCCGATGGCCGCGGGCGTCCACGCCGAAGAACACGGCACGTCGCACTTCGTCGCGGTCGATTCCTGGGGCGAGGTCGCCTCGCTGACCTCGACGATCGAAAGCGCTTTCGGCTCGGGGCTGATCGTCAATGGCTACTACCTTAACAACGAACTGACAGATTTCAGCCGCGTGCCGCAAGAGAACGGCATCGCGGTCGCCAACCGCGTCGAGGGCGGCAAGCGGCCGCGCAGTTCGATGTCGCCGACGATCGTCCTCTCGCCCGATGGCAGCGTCCGCCTCGCGATCGGCGCGGCGGGCGGCGCGACGATCATCGCGCAGGTCGCCAAAGCAATCATCGGCGTGATCGACTGGGATTTGAGCGCGCAGGACGCGATCGCGCTGCCCGTGCTCTATGCCCCGGGCGATACCGTCTATCTCGAACAGGGCAGCGCGCAGGTGGCAATGGCCCCCGCGCTGCGCGTGATGGGCCATATCGTCGACATCCGGTCGCCGGGCTTCAGATGCGCGCCCAGGCGCATCCAGCTGGTCCCCGAGAGCGTCGGATCCCCGTCCGCCTCCGCCGCGCCCGCCATGCCCTTGCTGCCGCGAAGCTGCAGGGTCCCGTCGTAGGAAAGGG
>CAZHWG010000185.1:0-4359 GCA_964535925.1 uncultured Sphingorhabdus sp. | reverse complement strand
CGTGTTCGACGATTTCATCGCCGCGGGCGAATATCTCAAGGCGGAGGGGATCACCGGCGCGGACCAGCTGGCGATCGAGGGCCGCTCGAACGGCGGGTTGCTCGTCGGCGCGGTGGTCAACCAGCGCCCCGATCTGTTCGCCGCGGCGCTGCCCGGGGTCGGCGTGATGGACATGCTGCGCTTCGACAAGTTCACCGCCGGGCGCTACTGGGTCGACGATTACGGCTATCCGTCGAAAGAGGCCGATTTCCGCACGCTCTATACCTATTCGCCGTATCACAACATCAAGAGCGGGCGCGATTACCCGGCGATCCTGGTCACGACCGCCGACACCGACGATCGCGTCGTGCCGGGCCACAGCTTCAAATATATCGCCGCCCTGCAGGCAGCCGATACCGGGCCCGAACCCAAGCTGATCCGGATCGAGACGCGCGCGGGCCACGGTTCGGGCAAGCCGACGACCAAGATCATCGACGAATTCGCCGATATGTACGCCTTTATCGGCTATCATACCGGCCTGACCCGGTAAGCCGCCGCGGCCTTGCTGAACGTCAGGCAACTGAACCTCAGATAAGCAAGGGGTTCAGCATGGTCTCATGGCGAATCACCTATACCAGCCTCAGAGATCGGAGGTCCGGTCTCATGCGAAGTGTTTCAACGCCCGCTAACCAGGAGGCTGACAATGACTAATATGAGCAAAATCACGAAGATCGCTCTCGGCACCGCTGCGGCGGGCATGATGGCGACCACTGCGGTACCGGCACAGGCCGCAGATCGCTATGATCGTCGTGGCGACGGCATCGGGGTCGGCGAAATAATCGCCGGCGTGGCGATCCTCGGCGGTCTCGCCGCCATCCTGTCGAGCGACGATCGCGGCAGGACCAACGGCTACGATGACCCTTACTACACCAACGGCTATGACCGGTCGCGTTCCGGTTATGACCAGTCGCGTTACGGCGGATCGCGCCAGGCGGTGCAGCAGTGCGTCGTCGCAGCGAAACATCAGACGCGCCGTTACGGCCAGGGCCGGGTGCGGATCACCGACATCACCGATATCGATCGCCACCGCGGCGGTTATACGATCAGGGGACGCCTGCAGGTGCAGGAAAACAACCGCGGTTACCGCAATCGCTACGACAGCCGCTACGACGATCGCTACGACCGCCGCTCGCGTGTCGACAACGGATCGTTCCGTTGCAAGGTCCGCAACGGCCGCGTCGTCGATGTCGATATTCGCGGCATCCGCTAAACGATAGCCACAAGCCGAATTACGCCGCCGGGTGCCATGCGCATCCGGCGGTTTTTTCGTGTCGGCTGGACAGCGCCGCGCCTGCCGCCTATCCGGCCATCGCATGACCATGCATCAAGAGTCCGGCGCCCAGCCGCCCGAGAGCCCGTTCGGCGATACCATCCTGATCGTCGATTTCGGCAGCCAGGTAACCCAGCTCATCGCGCGCCGCGTGCGCGAGGCGGGCGTCTATTCCGAAATCGCCCCGTTCACCCAGGCCGAAGAGGCGTTCGCCCGCCTCAAGCCCAAGGGCATCATTCTGTCGGGCAGCCCCGCATCGGTACCCGACGAAGGGTCCCCGCGCGCGCCGCAATGCCTGTTCGATTCGGGTCTGCCGATGCTCGGCATCTGCTATGGCCAGCAGGTGATGACCGAGCAGCTTGGCGGCAAGGTCGTCAGCGGTAGCGGTAGTGGCGACGGCGAGCGCAGCGGCGAATTCGGCCGCGCCTTCATCGAGGTCGCCGAGGATTGCGTCCTGTTCGACGGCCTGTGGCAGACCGGCGAAACGCACCAGGTGTGGATGAGCCACGGCGACAAGGTGGTCGAGTTCGCACCCGGTTTCCGTATCGTCGCGACGACGCCCGGCGCGCCTTTCGCGCTGATCGCCGACGACGCGCGGCGCTATTACGGTACGCAATTCCACCCCGAGGTCGTCCATACCCCCGACGGCGGACGGTTGATCGCCAATTTCGTCCGTCATGTCTGCGGCTGCGCGGGCGACTGGACGATGGCCGAGTTCCGCGCTGCCAAGATCGCCGAAATCCGCGAACAGGTTGGCGACGGAAACGTCATCTGCGGCCTGTCGGGCGGAGTCGATTCGGCGGTCGCCGCGGTGCTGATCCACGAAGCGATCGGCGACCAGCTGACCTGCGTTTTCGTCGACCACGGGCTGATGCGGATGAACGAGGCCGAACAGGTCCTCGGCCTGTTCCGCGAACATTACGGCATCAAGCTGGTTCACGTCGATGCCGAGGAGATGTTCCTTTCGGGCCTCTCCGGGCTGACCGATCCCGAAATGAAGCGCAAGTTCATCGGCGGCGCCTTCATCGACCTGTTCGAGGAAGAGGCGCGCAAGATCGGCGGGGCCGACTTCCTCGCCCAGGGTACGCTCTATCCCGACGTCATCGAGAGCGTCAGCTTCACCGGCGGGCCTTCGGTCACCATCAAGTCGCACCACAATGTCGGCGGCCTGCCCGAGCGGATGAACATGCAGCTGGTCGAACCCCTGCGCGAACTGTTCAAGGACGAGGTCCGCGACCTCGGCCGCGAGCTCGGCCTGCCCGAGATCTTCGTCGGGCGGCACCCGTTCCCCGGGCCGGGCCTTGCCATCCGCATCCCCGGCGAGGTGACCAAGGAGCGCTGCGACATCCTGCGCAAGGCGGATGCGATCTACCTCGAGGAAATCCGCAATGCCGGCCTATACGACGCGATCTGGCAGGCGTTCGCGGTGCTGTTGCCGGTCAAGACCGTCGGCGTGATGGGCGACGCGCGCACCTATGACAGCGTCTGCGGCCTGCGCGCGGTGACCAGCACCGACGGCATGACCGCCGATGTCTATCCGTTCGACGCGAGCTTCCTGACGCGTGTCTCGACGCGGATCGTCAACGAGGTCAAAGGGGTGAACCGGGTGGTTTACGACTATACGTCGAAGCCGCCCGGAACGATCGAGTGGGAGTAACGCAGAACCGTCCGGGGGACGGCTTTTCGTTACTCTGATGGGCATAGCGAGTGGGGGGAGCGAGTTTTGACTGAGCAATCGCGCAAGACAGGCGCAATCGATTGGCGCCGCCGCTATCGGTCCGGAGACATGCGCGCATGACCCCCACCGCCAAGATCCTGCTGCTCGGTTCGGGCGAACTGGGGCGCGAATTCGTCATTTCGGCCAAGCGGCTCGGCTGCCGGGTCGTCGCCTGCGACAGCTATGACGATGCGCCCGCGATGCAGGTCGCCGATGCGCGCGAGATATTCTCGATGCTCGACGGCGTCGCGCTGCGCGCCGCGATCACCAAGCACCACCCCGATTTCATCGTCCCCGAGATCGAGGCAATCCGCACCACGGTGCTCGCCGAGGTCGAGGCGGTCGGATATCACGTCGTCCCGTCGGCGCATGCGGCGCAGATGACGATGAACCGCGACGCGATCCGCGACCTGGCTGCAGGCAAGCTCGGGCTGGCGTGTTCGCCCTATCGCTATGCGACCAATGCCGCAGAACTGGCCGAGGCGGCCGAGGCGATCGGCCTGCCGATCGTCGTCAAGCCGGTCATGTCGTCGTCGGGCAAGGGGCAGAGCGTCGTGCGCGAGGCCGGCGGGATCGACGCCGCCTGGACCTATGCCGCCGAGGGCATGCGCGGCGACCGCCAGCGCGTCATCGCCGAGGGTTTTGTCGATTTCGATTACGAGATTACCTTGCTGACCGTCAGCGCCGCCGACGGCATCCATTTCTGTCCCCCGATCGGCCACCGCCAGGAGCGCGGCGACTATCGCGAAAGCTGGCAGCCGGTCGCGATGTCCAAGGACGCGCTCGCGGCGGCGCAGGCCATGGCGGCAAAGGTCGTCACCGCGCTCGACGGCCACGGCATTTTCGGCGTCGAGTTCTTCGTGCACGGCGACGACGTGATCTTCTCCGAACTCAGCCCGCGGCCGCACGACACCGGCATGGTCACGATGATCAGCCAGGACCTCAACCAGTTCGACCTCCATGCGCGCGCGATCCTCGGCCTGCCGATCCCGCCGATCGTCGCGCGCGGGGCGGCGGCAAGCGCGGTCATCCTCGCCGACCGCAATGCCGACGACTTCGCGATCGAGGGCTTGGCCGACGCGCTCGCCGCGCCCGACGACGAGACGCATGTCGATGTCCGCATCTTCGGCAAGCCCGTGACGCGGCCTTATCGTCGCATGGGCGTCGCGCTCGCCCGGCATGACGGCGGCGATGGCGACCGCGCCCGATCCGCCGCGCGCGCCGCCGCCGATGCCGTGACGATCACCTACCGAGACGCATGATTATGCTGACGCTCCATGGCATTCCCAATTGCGACACGGTGAAGAAGGCGCGCAGCTGGCTCGATGAGCAT
>CAZHWG010000184.1:0-4373 GCA_964535925.1 uncultured Sphingorhabdus sp. | reverse complement strand
CACCGACCCGAAGAAATATTACGGGCTGGTGCAGGATGCGCGCGCCGTCGCCACGGTGATCCGCCGCAGGATCAACGACAACGGCCGCTGGAACAGCCCCAAGTTCCTCGGCGGCGAAAGCTATGGCACGACGCGCTCGGCGGCGGTCGTCAACGAGCTCGAGGGCGGGTATAACGACGTCTCGCTCAAGGGCGTCATCCTGATTTCGACGGTCCTCGACTTCGCCGCCGGCGCCGACACCGAGGGCAACGAACTGAGCTACGTCACCAACCTGCCGTCGATGGCGGTGACCGCCTGGTTCCACAAGGCGCTGCGCGGTGCGTCGGCCGAGGCGATCGCGGCAGAGGCGCGCGCCTGGGCGATCGGTCCATACGCGTCGGCCCTGCTCAAGGGGCAGCAGCTCAAGGGCGCCGAGCGCGCCGCGATCCGCGATCAGCTGTCGCATTTCACCGGCCTCGACCAGGACTATCTCGAGCGCGCCGACCTGCGCGTGACGCCCCGCCGGTTCTACAAGGAGCTGCTGCGCGACCGCGGCCTCACCGTCGGCCGGCTCGACAGCCGCTATACCGGCAAGGACTACGACAATGCCGGCGAATCGCCCGACAACGATCCCAGCTTCTATGGCATCGACGGCGGCTATACCGCCGCGATCAACAGCTATCTGCGCGAAACGCTCAACTACAAGACCGACCGCCAGTACGTCACGATCGGCAATGTCGGCCCGTGGGACTGGAAGATCGAGGGCGGGCGCGACACCAACGCCTATCTCAACGTCACGCCGTATCTCGGCCGCGCGCTGCGCGAGAACAGCGACCTCAGGATCTTCGTCGGCCAGGGCTATTACGATTTCGCGACGCCGTTTTTCGCCGCCGAATATGCGTTGAGTCGGACGGGCATCCCGCAGGATCGCGTCGAGTTCCATTATTACGACGCGGGTCACATGATGTACATTCGCGACGCCGACCGCGCCAAGCTGTCAAGCGACATCCGGCAGTTCATCCGCGCCCGCTAGGCCGCGCGCCGCGCCGTCTCGACGCGGCAGTGCGTCGGCGGTAGAGTGGCCGGCCAAGGCGTTGAGGGACGACGATCGCGATGGATGCGCTGGTAACGACCGACTGGCTCGAAGGGCAATTGAAGGCATCGGACCTGCGCGTCGTCGACGCGACCAAGTTCCTGCCCGACATGGGCCGCGATGCGCGCGCCGAGCACGAGGCCGAGCATATCCCCGGCGCACTGTTCATGGACCTGGCCGAGCTGACCGACCCCGACGCCTGCGTCGAGAACATGGCGCCGTCGGCGGAGAAATTCGCCGCGCGGATGCAGACGCTGGGGCTCGGCGACGGCAGCCGCATCGTCCTCTACGACGACAGCCCGCTGCACAGCGCGGCGCGCGCCTGGTGGCTGCTCAACCTGTTCGGCGCGCACAACGTCGCGATCCTCGACGGCGGCCTCGCCAAGTGGAAGGCCGAGGGGCGGCCGACCGACAGCGGCAAGCGCGACTATCGCGAGCGCCATTATACCGCGTGGCGCGATGCCGCCCTGGTCCGCGATGCCGACGCGATGCGCGCCAATGTCGCGAGCGGTGACGAAGAGGTGCTCGACGCGCGATCGGCGGCGCGCTTTGCCGGCGAGGAGCCCGAGGCGCGCGCAGGGCTCGCGGCGGGGCATATCCCGGGATCGAAGAACCTGCCGTTCGGCAACCTGTTCAACCCCGACGGGACGTGGAAGACCGGCGCCGACCTGCGAGCGGCGTTCGATGCGGCGGGGGTCGATCTCGACCGACCGCTGGTGACGACGTGCGGATCGGGCATGACCGCCGCGGTGCTCGCCTTTGGCGCGTACCTGCTCGGCAAGCGCGACATCGCGCTCTACGACGGCAGCTGGGCCGAATGGGGCGCCGATCCCGCGCTGCCCAAGGCGACCGGTGCGGCATGAGCGCCGCAGGGTGAGCGACGACAAGACAGGCAGCGACACGCGGCTCGTCGAGGCCGGGCGGCGGCGCGAATGGGCGGGCAGCGAGGCGCTCGGCGGCGGGGTCGTCAACGTTCCCGTCTGGCGCGCCTCGACGATATTGTTCGACAGCGTCGCGGCGATGCGCGCCGCACGCCCGCACGCCGATCCCGAACAGCTGTTCTACGGCCGCCACGGCACGCCGACGCAATGGGCGCTGGCCGACGCGCTGACGGGGATCGAACCCGGCGCCGAGGGGACCGCGCTCTATCCGTCTGGGGTCGCGGCGATCGCGGGCACGCTGCTCGCGCTGCTGGCGCCGGGCGACGAGCTGCTGATGGCCGACAGCGTCTATGGCCCGACGCGGAGCATGTGCGACGGGCTGCTCAAGCGGATGGGGATATCGACGCGCTATTACGATCCGCTGGTCGGCGCAGGGGTGTCCGGGCTGATCGGCCCCGCCACGCGCGCGGTGTTCTGCGAAAGCCCCGGCAGCCTGACCTTCGAGGTGCAGGACGTGCCCGCGATCGCCGCGGCGGCGAAGGCGGCGGGCGCGCTGACGATCATCGACAATACCTGGGCGACGCCGTTGCTGTTCCCGGCACTGGCGCACGGCTGCGACGTCGCGATCCTCTCCTGCACCAAATATGTCGTCGGCCATTCGGACGTCATGCTGGGATCGGTCAGCGCGCACGGCGACGCGTGGCGGCGGATATCGCGGCACGCCCGCGAGACCGGCCAGCACGTCGGACCCGACGACGCCTATCTCGCGCTGCGCGGCCTGAGGACGCTCGGCGTGCGGCTGCGCCAGCACGAGGCGAACGCGATCGAGGTGGCGACCTGGCTCGATGCGCGCGACGAGGTGGGCACGCTGCTCCACCCCGCGTTCGCGTCGTGTCCCGGGCATGAGACGTGGGCGCGCGATTTTACCGGCGCCTCGGGGCTGTTCGCCTTTACCCAGCGTGGTGCGAGCGCGGCGCAGCGCGACGGCTTCGTCGATGCGCTGACGCGCTTCGGGCTCGGCTATAGCTGGGGCGGTTTTGAAAGCCTCGCGCTGCCGGTCGATCCGGTTCGCACCGCGCGCCGGGTCGATTTCGACGGGCCGCTCGTCCGCCTGCATATCGGGCTGGAAAATCCCGCCGACCTGATCGACGACCTTGCGCGCGCGTTCGACTCGCTTAGGGTCGCGTGATGGACCTCGATTATTTCATGGCAACCTATTCGATCCCGCCGCTCGGCCAGCACGAGCTGCTCGAGCTCGGCATCGCCGGCGCGATCATCTTCGCGATCCTGTTCGTCGCGGTCGCCGCGGCGCGCTATTTCGGCCCGGGCTTCGCCCAGCGGCTCGAGGACAATGCGGTCGATGTGCGCTTCCCGCTGGCCAGTCGCGCCACGGCGATCCTGCGCCACCTGGTCGCCGCGCTGCTGCTCGCCGCGACGCTGGGCTTCCACGACTGGTCGTTTTACGCGCAGCTCGCGATCGGCTTCACCTTTGCCGCCGCCGCCGCGATGTTCCTCAAGAACCTGCTGCTCGGCATCAGGATCAGCTTCCCGATCGTGCTCGCGGTCTCGCTCGTCGTCTTCGTCTTCATATTGTCGAACGCGGTCGGGCAGCTCACCAGCATCACCAGCGCGCTCGACAAGGCGGGTTTCGATGTCGGCGATTCGCGATTCTCGCTGCTGACGATCATCAAGATCGTCCTCGCGCTCGTCATATTGTTCGCGCTGATCCGTCTCACCAATCGCGGCATCAAGCAGATGGTCCGGCGCAACAAGGGGCTCGACGAGGCGCAGAAGCTGCTGACCGAAAAGCTCGCCGCAGTCGCGATCCTGATCGCCGCCTTCTTCGTCGGCATCGACATGCTGGGGATCGACATCACCGCCTTTGCCGTCTTCTCGGGCGCGTTCGGCCTCGCCATCGGTTTCGGCCTGCAGAAGACCTTCGGCAACCTGATCGCGGGGATCATCCTGCTAATGGACCGGTCGATCAAGCCGGGCGACGTGATCGTCGTCGGCGAGAGCTTCGGCTGGGTCAACAAGATCGGCGTGCGCGCGGTCTCGGTGATCACCCGCGACGGCAAGGAGCATTTGATCCCGAACGAAAACCTGATGACGCAGGAGGTCGAGAACTGGAGCTATTCGAGCAAGAACGTCCGCGTCCATATCCCCGTCGGGGTCAGCTATCGCTGCGATATCAAGAAGGCGCAGGAGCTGATGCTGCAGGCGGCGACCGATGCCAAGCGCGTGCTCAATGCGCCCAAGCCCAATGTGTGGATGAGCGGGTTCGGCGACAGCAGCGTCGATTTCGAGATCCTCGCCTGGATCAAGGATCCGCAGGAGGGCGTCGGCAACGTCAAATCCGAAGTGCTCAACCGCCTGTGGGACCTGTTCGCCGAGAACGGCATCGAGATCCCCTTCCCGCA
>CAZHWG010000183.1:3298-4381 GCA_964535925.1 uncultured Sphingorhabdus sp. | reverse complement strand
GACGCACGGCGACGACGATGGCCTGCGCGTTCCCCCGCTCATTGCGCCGCACCAGATCGTCATCGTGCCGATGTTGCGTGACAATGACGAGGATGCGGCCCTGCTCGAATATTGCAGTGCGCTCGTCGCCTCGCTCAAACAGGTCAGGGCGTTCGGCGAACCCGTTCGCGTTCATCTCGACAAGCGCGCGCTCAAGCCCGCCAACAAGCGCTGGTCGTGGGTCAAGAAGGGCGCGCCGATGATCCTCGAAATCGGCGGCCGCGACATGGCCGCGGGCCTCGTGACAGTGATCGAACGCACCGCGCTCTATGGTGACGACGGTCGCCTCGCCAGCAAGGCAATGACCCCCGCCGATCTCGCCGCCGCGTCGCCCGCACGGCTCGAGGCAATCCAACACCAGCTGCACGGCGAAGCCAAAACGCGCCTCGACGCCAACATCACCCGCGACGTGGCCGACCGCGCTGCGCTCGCCGCACATTTTGCCGATGCCGCAGCCTATCCCGGCTGGGTCGAGGTCAGCTGGTCGAAACCGACCGGCGCCGGGCTGGAGGCGATCATCGAGGAACTGAAGGCGCTCAAACTGACGATGCGCAACGTGCCCCAGGGCAGCGATGCGGCGGGATCGACCTGTTTCTTCACCGGCGATGCGGCGGTCGAACGCATCCTCATCGGCCGGGCATATTAAGGTGGCCAAGCAGCAACGCGCACCCGACACCATGCCGACGATCGACCAGGTCGTCGCTTTCATCAAGGCGAGCCACCAGCCCGCCGGCAAGCGCGAAATCGCGCGAGAGTTCGGCCTCAAGGGCGGCGAGAAGATCAGATTAAAGGCAATGCTACGCGACATGACCGACGACGGGCTGATCGATCTGACGCCCGGACGCACCTACACCGCCGGCGGCGAAGTCCCCAAGGTCACCGTGCTGCGGATCGTCGATATCGACGATGATCAGCCCGTAGCGACGCCCGAGGAATGGGATGCGGGCATCCCGCCGCCGATGCTTCGCGTCATCCAGCGCGGGCGCAAGGGCGCGCTCGGTGTCGGCGACCGGATCCTCGCGCGCACCGAAGAGCGCGGCAAGG
>CAZHWG010000183.1:0-3288 GCA_964535925.1 uncultured Sphingorhabdus sp. | reverse complement strand
GTCGCGCACCTGATGAAAAAGCTCGAGCGGACCGAGGAAATGGTCCTGGGCGTCGTCACCGCGCAGCCCGGCAACAAGGCCAAGCAGTTCTGGCTGCGTGCGGTCGACAAGAAGGCGCGCCGCGACTGGGCGATCTCCGACCTCGGCGAAGCCGAACCCGGCGATCTCGTCCTCGCCGCGATCAGCGGTCGCCCGCCGCAACAAGGCGTCGCAGTCAAACAGATCCTCGGAGATCCGCTCGCCCCCAAGAGCTTCAGTGAAATTGCGATCCACAAATACGGCATCCCGCACGTCTTTTCCCATGCGGTCATCGCGGAGGCCGAGCGCGTCGCGAAACTCCCGCTCGGTGACAAGCGCGAGGACCTGACCAAGATCCCGATCGTCGCGATCGATCCCGCCGATGCGCGCGACCATGACGACGCGATTTGGGCGAGCGAGGACGACGATCCCAAGAACCCCGGCGGCTATCGCGCGATCGTCGCGATCGCCGATGTCAGCTACTATGTCCGCCCCGGCAGCGCGCTCGACCGCGAGGCACGCAAGCGCGGCAACAGCGTCTATTTCCCCGATCAGGTCGTGCCGATGTTGCCCGAGATCCTCTCGGCCGACATGTGCTCGCTCAAGGCCGGGCATGACCGCGCCGTGCTCGCCTGCCACATGACGATCGCCGCCGACGGCCGGATCACCGCGTGGCGCTTCACCCGCGCGCGCGTCCGCCTCGCCGGCAACATCGCCTATGAAGACGCGCAGGCCGCGATTGACGGGATCAAACCGCACGATCTGACCGAGACCGCGCTCAAGCCGCTCTGGGCATGCTGGGCGCTGCTCAAGGCGGCGCGGACCAAGCGCGAACCGCTCGACCTCGATTTGCCCGAGCGGCGGATCGAACTCGACGAAACCGGCCGGATCACCTCGGTCGCGGCGCGCGACCGGCTCGACGCGCATCGCCTGGTCGAGGATTTCATGATCGCGGCCAACGTCGCCGCGGCCAAGGGTCTCGAAGGCAAGGCGCGCCCGGTCATGTACCGCGTCCACGAAGTCCCCAGCCGCGACAAGCTCGTCGCGATGAAGGACTATCTCAAGACGCTCGACGTCGACTTCGCGCTGGGACAGGTCGTGCGCCCCGCGATCTTCAACCGCGTGCTCGGGAAGATCGCCAACGAGGCGATCAAGGCACAGGTCATGGAACAGGTGCTGCGGACGCAGATGCAGGCGTATTACGGGCCGGTCAACATGGGCCATTTCGGCCTCGCGCTCGGCAGCTACGCGCATTTCACCTCGCCGATCCGGCGCTATGCCGATCTGCTCGTCCACCGCTCGCTGGTCGATGGCTATAGCCTCGAACAGGGCAAGCCCGCCGACGACAAAGTCGCGGCAAAGACCGGGCTGGCGCGCGACGATATCGAGGATCTCGCCAAGATCGGCCAGGCGATCAGCGATGCCGAACGGCGCGCGATGCAGGCCGAGCGCGAGACGGTCGACCGCTACGTCGCCGCCTATTTGTCGCGGCACAAGGGCGAGATCGTCGATGCGCGGATCACCGGGGTCAAGGATTTCGGCTTCTTCGCGACGGTCGACGAGATCGGCGGCGACGGTCTCATTCCCGTGCGCTCGCTGGGCCGCGAATATTTCGAATATGACGAGGCCAGCCAGACGCTGACCGGACGCGACACCGGCACCCGCTTCACCAGCGGACAGCGGCTCAAGCTGCGGCTGGTCGAGGCCGATCCGATCAAGGCGTCGCTATTGTTCGAGCTGCCCGAGCGGACCAATGCCGACGACGGCGGGCGCGACCAGCGTTCCTCCGCGCCGCGCGGCAAGGGCGGCGCCAAGGGCCCGAACAAGGATCCGCGCAAACGTCCCGGCAACGGCGGCGACAAGCGCCATGGCAAGGGACCCGGCAAGGGTCCGCGTGGCGGCGGCTCCGATCATGGAGGTTCCGAACGCGGAGGACCCAACAAGGGCCCCCGCCGCGGCCCCGGCAAGGGCCCCCGCACAGGAAAGCCCGAGACGCGCGACGGCGAACGCGGCAAGAAACCGATCCAGGGCAAGCGCGGTCGCCCCGCCAATATCCGTCATCAGGGCAAGAAAAGCCGCTAGCTCAGCCGGTCGATATCCTCGATCGACAGCGATCCGGGGATGATGAACACCGGACAGCCGAGCGTGCCCGCATCGCTGCCCGCGAAGTGCGACACCAAAGGCCCCGGATTGCCCGATGCGGCGGCGCCCAGGACGAGCGCCACGATCTCGGGATCCTCGGCGATCACGTCGCGGACGACGTCGATGTCCTTGCCCAGCCGCACGGTAATCGTCGGCGATATGCCGTTTTCGAGTGCCAGCGTGCCCGCCGCGCCGGCGACGAGCGCCTCGGCGCGGGCGCGCGCCTCGTCCTCCATCGTCGCCTGCGCGCCGCCCCAGGCGACGAATTCCTGTGGTGCGACGACCGCGAGGACGTGGACCTTGCCCCCGGTCCGCGCGGCGCGGCGCGCGGCAAAGCGCATCGCCAGCGCCGATTCATCGCTCTCGTCGATGACGACCAGATAACTTCGCATGCCGCGCTTCCCCTTCCGCGTGTCCCGTGCGGGACGCCCCGGCGCAAATTTGGGCGCGCGCGCCGCGCGATGCAAGCACGAAGCCGACATAGGCCTTGACCCGATGGCCTGTTTCGGGCTGGAAGGCCTCCCCAATCGCCGCCCGCAGTTGCCGGGCCGCAGCCAGATTTACGAGGATGCCAGCCGATGGCCATCGAGCTTAAAATGCCCGCCCTTTCCCCCACGATGGAGGAGGGTACGCTGGCCAAATGGATGGTCAAGGAAGGCGACGTCGTGACCTCGGGCACGCTGCTCGCCGAGATCGAGACCGACAAGGCAACGATGGAGTTCGAGGCGATCGACGAAGGCACCGTTGCCAAAATCGTCGTCCCCGACGGCACCGACGCGGTCAAGGTCGGTGACGTCATAGCGATATTGGCCGAAGAGGGCGAAGACATCGCCGAGGCGGCGGCAAGCGGGGGCGGAGCTGCGAAGGCTGAAGATGCCGACGCCTCCGAAGCCCCGCCTGCGGCATCGGAACCCCAGGGGACGAAGCCAGCGCCCGCTACGGAGCCTGCCAAGGCCAAAGCGGCGTCTGCCTCCGCCAGCACGACCCCCGCACCGACCAAATCGGACGACGGAACGCGCATCAAGGCCAGCCCGCTCGCGCGCCGTATCGCCGCCGACACCGGCATCGACCGGTGCCGATTTGGCGACCGCGGTTGCTGCGGCGGGCAACATGCGCAAGACGATCGCG
>CAZHWG010000182.1:0-4392 GCA_964535925.1 uncultured Sphingorhabdus sp. | reverse complement strand
CGGGGTTGTGTTCGATGCCGACGAAGCGGCGGCCCGCCTCGACGGCGGCGACGCCGGTCGTGCCGGTGCCCATGAAGGGATCGCAGACGCTGTCGCCGGCGGTGTTGGTGATGATCTTTCGCATCAGGCCGAGCGGCTTGACCGTCGGGTGCTTCCAGGTCTTCATCGGTTCGCCGGTGCCGTCCCACGATCGCCGCTTGTCGGCGAGCTCGCCCTGCGGATGGAAGCCGCGCGACCAGCCGTGGACGTAGATCTCCTGATCGGGCTGATAGTGCTTGTTGGCGACGGGCATCGGGTTCGTCTTGCGCCAGGTGAGCAGAGCGTGGCGGTGATAGAGCCCGGCGATATGCGGCAGGACGTCGGCGAGCTGGTCATTGTGGACGAACACGACGACGGCGGCGAACTGGAACGGATCGATGATCGTCTTGTCGAAGCCGCGATTGAGACCCTCGTCGGCGATCCGGTCGACGTGCGGCCGCGCCTTACGGAATCGCCCCGCGCCAGCCGTCGCGACGACATAGGGCGGGTCGGTGGCGAGCAGGTCGAAGCGGCCGAGCGTAGGGATCAGGCGATAGGCATCGCCGCAATAGAGCGTCGCGCGGCCGACCATCCGGACAACGAGCGCGGGAAAGGCGGCGGTGGCGTTCATGCCGTTTTCTCCGTCAGTTGGTCGGTGAGCCAGTCCTCGAGCTCGCCGAGCGTGGTGGCGTCGGCGAGCATGTCGAGGGGGATTTCGAGGGCGAATTCTTCCTCGATGTCGACGCCCAGGTGGACGACGTCGAGGTCGTCGAAGTTGAACGTCGCGAGCGTCGTCGCGGCGAACAGGTCGACATCGTCGTCGAGCGCGTAGTAATCGCGGACGACGGCATGGAGGCGGTCGCGGACGGTGCCGGCGTGGCGGACCCGGTCGCGCGGCATCGCCCGGGCGCTGGCGGGGGTCATCGGCTGGCTCCCTTGAGAGCTGCGTTGATGCGATCTAGGCGGCCCTGCAATTCTTCGATGGTGTCAGCGGCCCCATGCTGACCATCTTCGCGCAGCAACTCCGGCAGATCGGGGTCGTCGATCTCGGACGACACGACCAGCGCATCTCGCAATACATCCTGCCCCTGTGTGCGAAGATCGGACGGTTCAACCCAGAGCCACGCCTGATTGTCCCAAACACGGCCCGATGGCGTGGTCGTTTCAAGCTCAACGCGAACGTCGCGCGCGGTCAACAGCCAGTTCGACGCCTTGTCACCCGCTATTTCGATGAAACACCTGATGCAAACTAGGTCGCCGTAGATCAGTTCTCCGTCGATACTCCCGCCGCGCATGACAGCGTTCCAAAGAGGTGACGACGCAGACCATGATGGATTTGCATAACCGCATTTCTTGCAGTTCTCCCCATCGTCGGCCTCTCCCCCTTGTGATGACGTAGGTGCGGGGGCTAGGGCGGCGAGGGCTTCGACGTGCTGCAATGCTACACTGTAAGCCGGATAGTAGGGCGAACAATCGGGGTCATCGGATCGGTCAGCGCCATTAATAAGGATGCCTTCAACCGCGTGCAGAACGTCCAAGTCACGCTTCGTAACAACCGCCTCTCGCAGCCCCTCTCCCCCTGTCGGGCGCTGCTCGTCTGCGAAGTAGAGCATGGCTTCAACTACGTGCTCCGCAGTCGGTGGTCCCATAAGTGGCGCGGTGTGCTGCCATATTTCGAGTGCTCGCGCAGCACGTTCTTCGGGTGTCTGTGTGTTAGTCATGGTTGCGGTCCTCTTGCTTGAGAACAAAGCCGAAAACCCGCCCGAATGTGCGTGAAATGCCCCAGGCGTCGCTTCGGTTGATTTCAAGGGTTAATTGCCACGGCTGGTCGTTTTTATCGGATTGCGTCATGCAAAAGCGATGCGTGTTGTGGTCGCCTTCGTGCGGAAGTGGCTCCGGCATTTCGCCGACACATAAAACCCCCTGACTGCTTGCCCTGTAGAGGCAGTCCCGGTGAGGGCACCAATCGGGCCTTTCTTGCTTCCAGACCATTTTATCTGTCATGGTTTTTGTCCTGCTGAAGGTTGGGCGCACCCGGCTTGATCTCCAGCCGCTTGCCAGCCACGGTTGCGAACACGGCGCCACCGTCGGCCTCTCCGCCCTGTGATGCGAGTGCTTCGCGTAGCTTTCGGACGAGATATTCCATATCCACGCCGCCAGTATTTCTGGAATAGCCACCCTTCAATTTCCATGCCTCGCTACCCTGCGACGCGCCTTCGGTTATCTCTTCGAGCAAGTCGAATATGTTGGGTGTTTCAGTAAACATATTTAACTCCCTTGCTTTGCAGGTCGCGCCATGTGACACTTGGAAAGCGCGCGAGTAAGCAAGTCTCGCAGCCCCTCTCCCCCTGTAGTCGTGGTGGATAGGGCGTTGAACATCACCGATTTGACCGCGCTCTTCTTGGCCGCGCGCCACGCGCCGAGCAGCTCGCGCAGCTCCTCGATATCCTCGCCCGCATCGGCGTCGCTCAGGCCGATGCGGGTCAACGCGCGCTGTGCCCCCATCTCGCTCGCCTCCTCGATCACAGCGCGCAGTTGAAGGTCGCGATGTTCTCGGCAGAGCTTGGCGATCCGGTTTTCAAATCGACGGCCCGCCGCTGTTCGAAATAACGAGGACTCGCAAAGCTGCAGGATGGCGTGAGACATGTTGAGGTCGCACATCGCGTTCTCAGCATCGTCACGTTCTTCGGTTGTCATCTATACCTCCGTCTGAATGGGGTTGGGCGCACCCTGACGGGCCGCGCGGTCGATCTTTGAGAAAGGCGTGATGCGGTAAGCGTTTTGCTCGTGGTTTCGCCGTCCAACGATGAACAAGGTCCACGTCTCGCGATCGTCCGGCTTGTCGAAGCGGTGAATCGCCTTTCGCGAGCGGAAGACCACGCTCCCCGGAGTGAGGACGCGCGATTTCCACGGTGAGTGCTCGACCAAACTGCCCTTGAGGCAGATCGTGATCGACCAGCGCGGGTGATCGTGCCACGTCTCGCCTTCGCCACGGTGCCATTGATGAAGGAGTATGTTGAGCGGTCTCCACCATGGAGGTCGAAAGTAAACCTTGCTGTTGCGGGTGAACTCATCTTCCCAGAAGGGGCGGTAGCGGTCGGCAAGGTGAAGCGAATGATCACTGTTCATCATGCGCTGGGCAGGAGGTGCGCGGCGCACCATCCAAGCGATAAGGCGAACAACAAGGCGGCTCACAACACCATCTCCACCAGCAGCGCCGCCCACATCGCTATCAGCACGACAGCAGCCACTACGACAACGTGAGGCAGGATAGGGCGGCAAGCATCGTTGAGGCGGTCGAGGGGGGTCATGCCGACACCCCGTCTTTGCAGCGCTTGCAAATGTTGGTGTCAGTGAGGCAGCCCCCTAAATCGGCATCCCCGATCATAAGCCACTCGCTGCAATCGCGACCACAAAGCGTCACGTGTTCCTCATCCATCCGCAGGTGGTAGACATCGCGTGCCCACCACTGATGACCGCGCACACTCTGAGTAGGGGCGCGCCGTTTTGCGGAGCAGACTGTTTGAAACCCGCTGAGGCTCATCATCCATTCCCTTCATTGCTAAGCCGCTCGGCCAGCCGGGCGAGGCGGCGCTGATGACCAGCTTGACCCGCGCGATTTTCAGCTGCGCGGCCTCCTGCCGGTCGGCGAGGTCGTGCGCGTCGCACAACCGCGCGTCGGCGTTGGTGGAGGGTGGACGGAGCGGCGGTCATGATCCCGCTCCCAGCGTTCCGATCACGACCAGGACGACGACGATCGCGACGAGCGCGAGGTCGCGGGGGCGGACGGGGCGCGGATCCTCGTAGCGGCGCGGCTGGGGCAGCTGCGCGTCGATGTCGTTAATGTTCCAG
Source organism: uncultured Sphingorhabdus sp. (assembly GCA_964535925.1). Taxonomy (GTDB): domain Bacteria; phylum Pseudomonadota; class Alphaproteobacteria; order Sphingomonadales; family Sphingomonadaceae; genus Flavisphingopyxis. The sequence goes on along the minus strand of CAZHWG010000182.1, from coordinate 522 downwards.
GGCTTCACAACGCGATCCAGTCGATGAAGGCGAGGGTGGAGCCGCAGACCATGACGATCGCGGCGACGATGACGAGGAACGCCTGCACGTCGAGCAACGCGTCGCGGACCCGCTCGGCGCGGTAGGTGCGGCGGTCGCTGGCGACGGCGCGCTGCGAGCGGGCGAGCGCGGCTTTGCGTTCGCGGGCGATGAAGGCGGCGGGGGGTGGGCGCATCATGCCGCACCTGCCATGCAGCGTTCGGGATGGGCGGCGCGAATCGCGGCGAGATAGGCGGCGGAGCCGCTGGCGATGCCCTTTTCGTCGGCCTTGCGGCTGTCGTGAGCGTAGGTGCCGATGATGCCGCTGACGGTTGCGCGCGAGAGCGCGAGGCGGCGGGCGATCCCGATGCTGCCGAGCCCGGCGTCGAACAGGTCCATGACGGAGCGTTCCTGCGGGGTGAGGCCGCAATGGTTGTGCTGGCGGCTCATACTGCGCTCTCCCGTGTTTCACGGGCTTCGTTGGTCGTCGCGATACGCTCGAGC
>CAZHWG010000181.1:0-4403 GCA_964535925.1 uncultured Sphingorhabdus sp. | reverse complement strand
CTGCATCCCGAAATCCGCCTCGACGCATCGGTCGCGGCACTCGACAAGACCGAGACGGCGGCGATCGCGCAGCGACTGCGTGAATTTGTCGATGCCGAGATCGAGCGCCTGCTCGCACCCCTCGCCGCCGCCGACGCGCTGTCGCGGTCGCCCGACGCCGCGCCCGAATTGCGCGCCGTGCTCGCACCATTGGTCGATGCCGGCGGGATATTGCCGCGCACCCGGATCGAGCCCGCGCTGCGCGCGCTGGGCAAGGACGGACGCGGCGCGCTGCGCCCGCTCAAGCTCGTCATCGGTACGCTCGACATCTTTATGCCCCCGTTGCTCAAACCCGCGGCGGCCGAGCTGCGCGCCGCCCTGCTCGCCGCGCAGCGCGAAAAGCCGCTGCTGCCACTCCCCGCCGCCGGGATCGTCATCATGACGGCGGGCGAGGCCAGCGAGCGCATGGGCGCGCAGGTCGCGGGTTTCCGTGTCGTCGGCGACCAGTTGCTGCGCATCGATCTCGTCGAGCGGCTCGCCCGCCAGGCGCACGATCATCGCGTCAAGGCGCAACCGGCAAAGCCGCCCAAGCCTGCGGCGGTGTCCGACGCGACGTCCGCCGCAGCCGCAGCCCCCAACGCAAAGATCGACGAGTCCCAAGCCGCCGACACGCCGGCCCCGGCTGCGCCGGTCGAAGCCAAGCCCGCCGAAGCGGTAGCCCCCGCAGAAGCCACGCCGGACGTCGCTACGGTCGAACCCGCCAGCGAAGCTGCAGCCGAGAGTTTGCCGCCCGGCCAGTTCGACGTGCCGACCGACCTTGCGACCTCGCTAGGGCTCAAACCCGAAGCCTATGCCGCACTGATGCGCGACATGGGCTTTCGCCGCGTCGAGCGCGCGCCCGACCCCGTCGCCGAACCGACGCCCGAGCCATCGGTCGCAGGCGAGGGGCAAGGCGAAGCCGGGCCCGAAGCCGCGACTCCGGCCGCCAAGCCCCCCATCGACAAACCAGTGGTCGAGACCATCATCCGCTGGACCTGGCGCGGATTGCGCGCGCCCGCGGTCCGCACGCGCCCGCCGCGTCCGGCCAAGCCAGCCGCAGCGGCCAAGCCGCCACGTCGCGGTTCCGAGGCGCGGGTCCCCTCGCCGCCGCGTCCGGCCCCGCGACCCAAGCCCGCGCCCAGCTCGGCGCGTGCCACCGCCAATCCGTTCGCCGACCTCAAGGACATGCTCAAGAGTGCGCCGAAAGACCGCTCGCGCTGAACCCACCGAGGTCGCGGCCCCGGCGGGGCTGCGGATCGACCGCCTGCTCTATTGCCTGCGCCTTGCCCGGTCGCGCACGCTGGCGACGCGGATCGCGGCAAGCCAGCACCTGCGGATCAACGGACGACGAGTCGGCACCGCGCATCGCCCCGTTCGCGCGGGCGATATCCTGACACTCCCGACGCCGACGGGGGTGCGCATCATCCGCATCGTTGCGATCCCCGCGCGGCGCGGGCCCGCCGACGAGGCGCGCCGCCATTATGAGTCGCTCGACGCGCAAGAGGCGGTGCGAACGATTCGCATCAAGACGCCCGATATTGACGCGCGAATCGCGGACGCATAGCAGTCGCTCATCGTCGGCCCTGCGCCGCCAACGAAGGCAAGAGAGAGAACCGTCCATGACCTATGTCGTCACCGAAGCCTGCATCAAATGCAAATTCATGGACTGTGTCGAGGTCTGCCCCGTCGATTGCTTTTACGAGGGCGAGAACATGCTCGTCATCAACCCGAGCGAATGCATCGATTGCGGCGTGTGCGAACCCGAATGCCCTGCCGAGGCGATCCTCCCCGACACCGAAACCGGGCTCGAAAAGATGCTCGAGATCAACACGACCTATTCGGCGCAGTGGCCCAACGTGACGACCAACAGCGGCCAGACCCCCGCCGACGCCGAAGAGCACAAGGGCGAAGAGGGCAAGTTCGAGAAATACTTTTCGCCCGAGCCCGGCGAAGGCGACTAATCAAGCGCTCCACAGTCGGGCACCGATACGCGGCCTTGTCCGAAGCAAGCTGACGTGGGCCGGCCATAGTTATGCTTGCCGTTGTAATTTTATTGCAAATGTGCTATATAATGCTCGAAAGCGCGGGTTTCTGCCCGCTTGGCTGGAGATTTCGGAATCACATGCGACGGGGGTTGCGGCATTTTGACTGCCGTGCCTTGGCTTTGTGCAACCCACTGCACTCGCCTTACGTCGCCCTACCCCTGAAAGGTTGACCCTATGAGTGCCAGTGACCTGTTGTTCGATGTCGGCGATTACGTTGTCTATCCCAAACACGGTGTCGGTCGCGTCATCGAGCTGCAGAACAGCGAGATCGCGGGCATGCAGCTCGAGCTTTACGTGCTGCGCTTCGAAAAGGAAAAGATGACGCTGCGCGTTCCTACCAACAAGGCCGAAGGCGTCGGCATGCGCAAGCTGTCGTCGAACAAGACGCTCAAGGAAGCGCTCGACGTCCTCAAGACTAAGCCCAAGGTGAAGCGTACGATGTGGTCGCGCCGCGCCCAGGAATATGAAGCGAAGATCAATTCGGGCGACCTCGTGTCGATCGCCGAAGTGACGCGCGACCTGTTCCGCGCCGAGGACCAGCCCGAGCAGAGCTATTCCGAGCGGCAGATCTTCGAAGCCGCCTCGTCGCGCCTCGCGCGCGAACTGGGTGCGATGGAGGAAACCGACGAAAAGACCGCGCTCGCCAAGATCCACGAGATCCTCAACGAATACGCGCCGCTCTATTACGCCGAAAAGACCGACTGACACCGGCGTTCAGCGCACGCACAAAAGGCCCGCCCTGCCCTTGGCAGCGGCGGGCCTTTTGTATTGATCGCCTGCGGGCAATGGTGTATTGCTGTTGCAACACAGTAGGAGATTATCGATGCGCCATGTTCTTATCGCCACGCTTTCCGCACTCTCGCTCGCCGCATGCGGTCAGGCCGAAAGCGGTCAGGCCGACAGCGCCGCAGGCCCTGCGACCCAACGCAGTTTCGCCGCGACCGACTTCACCAGCGTCACGCTGGCAGGACCCTATAGCGTCGAGATCCGGCCGGGTGCCGCCTTCGCGGTCTCCGCCTCGGGCCCGCAGGACATGATCGACGACCTCAAAGTCGAGGTCGATGACGGCGATCTCGAGATCGGGCGCAAGAGCAAATCGGACTGGAATTTGTGGCCGAGCAGCAAGAGCCGCAAGGGCGTTACCGTCAGCGTCACGATGCCGCGCGTCGATGCGCTGACGCTCGCCGGATCGGGCACGCTTTCGAACGCCGCGCCGACCGGCGAAAGCTTTCGCGCGACCGTCGCCGGATCGGGTGAACTGGCGACCGGCGCGATCGCCGCGCGCAAGGTCGCGTTCAAGCTCGCCGGGTCGGGCGATCTCAGGGGCGGCGCACTCGATGCCCGCGAAACCACGATCAGTATCGCCGGATCGGGCAATGTCTCGGCCAGCGGCAGCGCCGGCCGGACCGATATCAATGTCGCCGGATCGGGCGATGTCGAAGCGCCCGAACTCGTCGCAAGCGATCTTGCCGTCAGGGTCCTGGGATCGGGCGATGTCGCGATCGGCGCGACGGGCAAGGCCAAGGTGACGACGATGGGCAGCGGCGACGTCACGGTACGCGGCACCACCGACTGCACTGCGACCAAGAACGGCAGCGGGAGCGTAGACTGTCAATAAGGCGTGATCGGGGCGATCGGTGACCACCGGGTCATCGATCGCCTTGCACCGGAATTTACTTTGTTTTTATCGCTGCTGGTGCAGGATGGCCCGATGAAAACCATATCCCGGCTCATCATCGCGCTCGGCGCCGCCCTCCTCGCCGCCGCGCCTGCCGCCGCCGATGACCGTGTCATCGGCCTGACCAGCTTCGACTCCATCCAGATCGAGGGCGACTATATCGTCGAGGTGACCGACGGGCGGCGGGTCTTCGCCACCGCATCGGGCACGCGCGACGCGCTCGAAATGCTCGATATCGAGGTGCGCGATCGCAAGCTCGTCATCCGCCGCAAGCAGTTCGGCCGCTGGGGCAGCAACGACGGAACGCTCACCCCGGTGACGCTCACGATCGCCAGCCAGGGCCTCAGGGGCGCGACGCTGACCGGCGGCGGATCGCTGACGCTGCGCGGAATCGACAGCCCCAGCCTGTTCGTCGCGCTCGACGGACCCGGCCGGCTCGAGACCGAGGGCGTCACCACCGACACGCTGACCGCAAGCCTCAATGGCGCCGGGACGATGCGGCTCGCGGGCGAGACCCGCGATCTTTCGGTCTCGGTCAACGGATCGGGACGACTCGACGCTCGCGACCTTGCCGCGCTCACCCTGACGCTCGCCAGCTCGGGCTCGGCGGCAAGCAGCTTTACCGCCAGCCGCACCGCCAAGCTGACGTCGCGCGGGATCGG
>CAZHWG010000180.1:0-4415 GCA_964535925.1 uncultured Sphingorhabdus sp. | reverse complement strand
GGCGCGCGATCTGGCGGTCGGTCGAACCGATCAGGTGGAGGATCTCGATCGTCGCATAATGGGTGTTGAGCGCGCCGCGCGTCGCCAGCGTCACCGTCGCCACGGTCGCGACGACCATCATCGCGATCAACGCCGCGGCGAGCCAGGCGAGCGAACGGATCAGCCGCGACACCGCGCCGAGCCAGGCGGCGTGCGGCTCGATCCCGGCATCGGGCGCGATATTGGTGACTGCCGCGCGCAAGCGGTCGAGCCCGCCGGGATCGTCGGGGACGAGATCGACATCGATCAGTGCGGGGATCGGCAGGTCGGCGGCCATGCCGGCATCGCCGAGCCAGTCGCGCAGCATCGTCTTGAGCTCGGCCTCGTCGACCGCGGTGACGCGTTCGACATAGGCTTGGCCGGCGAGCGCATCGCGAATGTCGCGAACCTTTTGCGCGCGTGTCGCCGGATTGGGGTCGGCGATCTGGATCGTCACGCGCCCGGCGAGATCATGCCCGATGTCGCCCGCCGCGCGGAACAGCGCGAGGCCCGTAGCCGCCGACAGCAACGTCAGAAACAGCATGATCGCTATGACCCACGGCATCGGACCCGACAGCCGCCCCTCGGGCAGCAACGCGCGCTCGTGCGCAGGCGCGCGCGGGGGGACGAGCTGGCGCAATATCTTCCGTGCCATCGCCTAGCGCCCCCGCCCGACGGACTTGGGGGCGACCTTGCCGGGCGGATATTTGAGCAGGCCGACCGGATCGGCGATGCGCCCGCGATCAAGCCGCTTTAGCTGGACGCCCGGCAGGCTGTTGAGCAGGTGCACGTCATGCGTCGCGACGACGACGGTCGTGCCGAGCTTGTTGAGCGCCTTGAACAAATGCATCAGCCGCGCCGCCATTTCGGGATCAACGTTGCCGGTCGGTTCGTCGGCGACGAGCATCTCTGGTCGGCCGATGACCGCGCGCGCGATCGCGACACGCTGCTGCTCGCCGCCCGACAGCGTCGCGGGACGCGCGCTGGCGCGGTCGGCGAGGCCGACCCAGGCGAGCATTTCGGTCACCGCGGTCTCGAAATCCTCTTCGGCGACACCCGCGACGCGCAGCGGCAGCGCGATATTGTCGAATACCGAAAGATGCGGGACGAGGCGGAAGTCCTGGAAGACGACGCCGATGCGGCGGCGAAAACCGGGTAGGCGGTCGCGCTTCATCGTCACGACGTCCTCGCCGAACAGGCGGATCAGGCCGCGCGATGGCCGCATCGCCAAGTAGAGGAGCTTGAGCAATGACGTCTTGCCCGCACCCGAAGCGCCGGTCAGCATGTAGAAGCCGCCCGACTGGAGCGTGAACGAGAGGTCGGACAGCGTCTCGCTGCCGGTGCCGTAGCGCAGTCCGACATTCTCGAACCGGACCATGCCAGGTTGCGAAGCGTCGCTGTCATGCGGTCTGGCCACGTCGTCCCCGTATCCGCCAGGGGTCGCAATTCGCCCCCGCTCCGCAGGCTTTGCCCCAGCCCGCGCCGGAAATAAAGCGGCATCGCCCAACCGCTTGGCGCATGAAAAGGCAAGGCGGCGCTTGCCACCGCGTGACAGGCGGCTAAACCGGCCTCCGCGATGATCCTTTCCTGTCCCTCCTGCCATACCCGCTATGTCGTTCCCGACAGCGCGATCGGTCCGCAAGGCCGATCGGTCCGCTGCGCGTCGTGCAAGCACAGCTGGTTCCAGGCACCTGCCGATAGCGCATCGGCTCCCGCGCCAGCGCCCCAACCGATACCCGAGAGCGTAACCGCCGCGTCGGCCACAATTCCCGAGCCACCCCCGCCACCGCCGAGCGCGTCGGTTCCGATCCCGCGCGACCGCTTTGCCGAAACGCCGCCCGCCGGGCCGCCGTTTCGCGCACGCCGCAACCCCGCCAGGCTATGGACGCTCGCCGCGATCGCGTTCGCGCTGACGATGTCGGGGGTCGCAGCGGCGGTCTATGTCTGGGGCCTGCCCGGCTGGGTCGAGGCGCTCGGCGTCACGCCCGCGACCGCCGAGCCCGACCTGTTGATCGAACTTGCCGAGAACCAGGATCATCGGACGCTCGCCGACAACACGATCTATTTCGCGGCGAGCGGGACGATCGTCAATCCGACCGACCGCGAGCAGAAGGTGCCGCCGATGCTCGCCGAACTGCGCGATGCGCAGGGCCGGATCGTCTATAGCTGGACGATCCGCCCGCCGATCGCGGTTCTGCCCCCTGGCGAACGGGTCAATTTCAACGAAGCCAAGCTCGACATTCCGCGCGCCGCGACCAAGCTGACGGTCAGCTGGGCGCTCGACGGCGGCTGATCGCGCCGCTACGCGGACCACGCAAAACCGTGACTCGCGTCACAATCGACACGACGCACACGCGACGCGCTTGCGCCTGCAAGAACGCTTTGCTAAGCGCGCTCGCCTACCGGATGCCGCGGCGCGCTGCCGCGGTTTTTGTTCGAAATGTGCGGTCGTGGCGGAACTGGTAGACGCGCAACGTTGAGGTCGTTGTGGCCGAAAGGCCGTGGAAGTTCGAGTCTTCTCGACCGCACCATTTCTAGTTTTCGGACGAAAAACGCCATTTTTCTACAGGCAAACTGGACAAAGCTGGGCACAAAATGACCGCTTCTGGGCCGTCAGCTGCTAGTCGGGTTATGGAAAGCTTGGCTCGAATGAAGACCGCCCGGGCCAGACATCAGAAATGAATTCCAACTCGACTTGCGGGAGTTCTCGATCACGAACCGGACGCCTCGACCATGCGTTTCCCAACTAGGTGGGTTCTTAGATTAATTCGGGGCGCTCGCGATAGAAGTCTATTTGCATCTGCATTTGACCGACCAGCTCAACGTGATGAGGCTGGTTTGGCGCCAGCAAACCGGGCTTGCCGGGAGTGAGCACGTGGCGTTCGCCGCTGTCATCATAAACCATAAAGACGCTACCCGAGATTACGCGGGCTACGCCCCAAGTGCCCGACTTGGTTCGGTGTTCGCTGCGCAGGCTGGCGGGCAAGTCGGTCTCGTCGAATACCGGCGAGCTGGCATAGGACGCGGGAGCGGGTTTGGCGGGTTGCGTCATGCCGCGGCCTCGACGCGCAGGTCGGTGGCGTGGGGCGGATAGGGCGCGTGGTGGTTGGCGTCGACGGGCTTTCCGGCGAGTTGGTTGGCGAAGCCGTGGTTTACGTCGCGGTGGTGTGCTTCGTCGGCGCGGACGACGAGGACGACGTCGCGCAGCGTCGCATCGTCGGGAAGCTGCCAGTAATGCCGCGCGATTGCGGGGGCGGGAACATTGGCGGAGTGGCCCGAGTCGATCTCGCGGAGATAGAAGGTGTAGCTCAGCACCGCCTCTTCCTCGAAATAGCCAACGATGCGGTGCGCGGTCTTACGCGAAACGAGGTAAAGCCCGAAGAATGCAACGAAGAAGACCCACTGAACCACGAGGATGACGAGGCGCTCGAACAGCGTCGGCTTGGCGATCTCGATAAAGGTCATGAGGTGCATGCGCTCGTTCTCGGCCTCCTCCATTAGCGTGCGGATCCAGCCGTCGTCGTCGACCATGCGGCGCAGCGAATGAAGATGGGTGATCATAGCGCCCACCATGCCCGGAACCGCGGCGACGGTTTCTAAGACGATCGCTCGGTGGCCATAGCGCTTGGCGAAGAACGTGTCCGCGCAGAAGCGCAGAACCTTGGTAAAACCAAGCGCGACGCGGTCCGAGACGCCTTTGGGCGCATGGTGGATGTGCGGCTGCGCGTCGCGTTGCTCGGCGAGGACTGCGGGATCGGGCGAGAGAATATGGTTGGACATTTGGGGACCTTTCGGGCGGAGCGAAATCAAAAGCCGATGCTGGCGCGCATCACGATGAGCGCAATCGCAAAGACCGCGAACAGAACGGGGACGGTGAGCACCTGCGCAGCGACGCTCGCGGTGCCCATCGGGCCGGTGTAGGTTTCGAGTATTCGCTCGCCGGGTTCGAAGCCTTGCTGCCAGCGTTTGCCGAGACCCTGCAGCACCGCCGCGGTGCCGAAGAACATCAGCGTGTAAAGGATGCTGACGACGATAGCAAAGACGGTCGTGCCGTCGCGCGCAGTGGCGAGTGCAATTGCGCCGAAGAAGGTGCCATAATATCCGAACAGCAGGAACCACATCCAGCCGGGCAGGCCGAAGCTGCTGTTTTCGGAAAAGTGGACGGGCGGCGGGATGTCGGTGGCCGCGGTATCATGCGTCGTCGCGCAATCGGTGGTCTCCCTGTGATCCCGGGCACTCCAGATGACAAGCGCTAGGGAGATGAACGGGAATTTCATGACGGACAGGCCTTTGAGAGTTTTGATTATGGAGCCTGGTTTTAAGTTCGCGGGCTCGGGTTTAAGATCGCTAACCTTGGAACAAGTGGGAAACCGGTCGCCGCCGCCGCGCCAGGGAAT